>DFFQ01000039.1 GCA_002371025.1 Lachnospiraceae bacterium UBA3772
GGAGAAGAGTAGATACGAGAAAGAGAAATTTCTTTTACTTGATATAAGAGGATATAGAGATTATGTTGAGCACATGGCTAAGGCATCTAATATGTCAGCAACCAAATATATTAGAAGCCTGATTGACCAGGATATGAAGAGAAATATGGATATATATATGGCTCACAAACAGCTTGAAGAAACATTAAAGGGCAGAAGATGATGCAAGAAAAAAGCTCCTGAACGAGAGTTCAGGAGCTTTTAAAAAACTAAAATTATTTCTTCTTGCCGTTTACAGCATCCTTAAGAGCCTTACCAGCTTTGAACTTAGGAACTGTAGCTGCAGGAATCTTGATAGCTGCGCCAGTCTGAGGATTCTTACCTGTTCTAGCTGCTCTCTTAGCAGTCTCAAATGTACCAAATCCTACAAGCTGAACTTTGCCTTTCTTCTTAAGCTCTTTAGAAACAGCTTCTGTGAAAGCCTTAACAGCCTTCTCTGAATCCTTCTTAGAAAGACCAGTTTCCTTTGCGATAGCATCAACAAGTTCTGTCTTATTCATAGATAATACCTCCCTCAAAATGAGAATTTTTAACTACAAATAAAATTTTACACCCGTTTTATGCGCCTTACAAGACATTTAATGCGAAAAAGTGCCAAAAATTGTAATGTTTTTTAGTGCACTATTCTGAAAAACCGCAAATAACAAGACTCCTTTGTAGAATTACATCGTAGATACAGTTGTTGTATATAGTTTCTTAAAATAGAAACTTGAAAGACACAAGGAGGCAATTTCTGCAATAGGGAATGCCCACCAAACATTGGCCAGAACGCCGGTTTGGGCAAGTAACCATGCTGCAGGAATGAGAACAACAAGCTGTCTTCCAACTGAAACAATAAGAGAATAAAAACTCTTGGAAAAAGCCTGGAAAATAGAGCCCATGGCGATACAAAAGCCAGCAAGAGGGAATGATAAGCTTATGATCCTAAGAGCAGGTCTTCCAATCGCTATCATCTCATCAGAAGCTTCAAAGAATGAAAGAAGAGTATCCGGGATTGATAAAAAGCATATTGCACCAATGATCATTATGGAAACGGCCAGTGTCATAGCGAACTTTAAAGCCTCTTTTATCCTGTCTTTATTGCGTGCACCATAATTGTAAGCAAGAACAGGAATAAGACCATTATTAAGGCCAAATACAGGCATAAAGAAGAAACTCTGAAGCTTGAAATAAACTCCAAATACAGCTACAGCAGTTGAACTAAATGCACCGAGAATTAGGTTCATAAGGAAAGTCATAACAGAGCCAATGGACATCATAAGGATAGATGGAACTCCTACATAATAGATTTCTTTGATTATCCTGGCATTTGGAGAAAAAATCTTTTTGAAGCTTAAATGTATCTCATTGTTGAATTTAAGGTTACAGAAAAGACCGATAGATGCACCTAAAATCTGCCCGAAAATTGTTGCATAGGCAGCACCAGCTACACCAAGCTCTGGAAAAGGTCCAATTCCAAAGATAAGGAGCGGATCAAAAATAATGTTGATAAGTGCGCCTGTAGCCTGAGAAATCATGCTAAAAAAAGTCTTTCCAGTAGACTGAAGAAGTCTTTCAAAGGTAATCTGGAAAAATACACCAAATGAAAGAAAACATATTATTGAAAGATACTGAATTCCATATTCTCTAATAATAGGATTAGTTTCCTGAGCTGAAATGAAAGGGACAGTTACAAAAATGCCAATAAAAAGAAAAACAATATAGTTAAATACTGTTAATAAAAGTCCTGTATTTGCAGCACTATCAGCGTTATGGAAGTTCTTTTCGCCAAGAGATCTGGACAAAAGAGCGTTAATTCCGACACCTGTTCCAGAACCGAGAGCAATCATGAAGTTCTGCATTGGGAAAGCAAGGGTAACAGCAGAAAGAGCACTCTCGCTGATCCTTGAGACGAAGATACTATCTACTACATTGTACAATGCCTGAACCAGCATAGAGATCATCATGGGCAGAGACATAGAAATGATCAGTTGTTTTACGGGCATAATGCCCATTTTGTTTTCTTTGTTCATACTTATTCCTTTACACATAAAATTGACAATACAAAGAAAAAGTATAGCATGATACAACGGTCAATTCTAGAAGCAGAATAACCTATAATAAAATTCTAGCACGTAATGTTGTTGTTAAAAAAGGATAATATGATTATAATCTTTTGTGTTGTAAAGGAGAGAAAATATGGGAATGTACTTGTTAAAACCTGCATGTAAGGACTATTTGTGGGGAGGACATAAATTAGTAGACGAATATAACGTGGAATATGATGGCGATGTATGTGCAGAGGCATGGGTTATGTCATGCCATAAAGATGGAGAATCAATAATAACTAATGGTATTGAAAAAGGACAGACATTGTCTGCAGTAGTTGCTAGAAAAGGAAGAGAAATATTAGGAAAAAACTGCGAAAAATATAAAGATTTTCCTATACTAATTAAGTTTATAGACGCTAAAAAGCCTCTTTCAATCCAGGTCCATCCAGATGATGAATATGCTCTTAGCCACGAGAATCAGTATGGAAAAACTGAAATGTGGTACGTATTAGAAGCGGAGGAAGGCGCATATTTATATCAGGGCTTTGAGAAAGAAATATCAAAAGAGGAATTTGAGAGAAGAATCAAGGAAAATACATTAACTGAAGTTCTTCACAAGGAATATGTAAAGCGTGGAGATGTGATCTTTATAACTCCTGGAACACTTCATTCAATAGGGGCAGG
>DFFQ01000104.1 GCA_002371025.1 Lachnospiraceae bacterium UBA3772
AGAAATCAGAATAATGGAAATCGATAAGTACTTTCATACCAGCATTGGTTGCCCATTTACCGATCTTTATTGCTGTAGCAAGGTCATTATTACCACCGCCATAACCATTGCCATCAGCATCATAGGGGTCATTCCATATCTTAATGCGGACATAATTTACATCACACTGTGAATAAAGGAAATTGAAGAATTCCTGATCATTTAATTCATTTCCATCAAAATCATAATATTTTACACCGCTATCCTTAAGACTTGCATAAGATGAAAGGTCAAAACCTGTAATGAATTCTGAATTCTTTGCTATAGTATCATTCTTTTTAACGTTTACTTCTGAATATTCAGAAGTATCTTCTCCTTCATTTTCTCCCTGATCTTCCCCTTCATTTCCAGTTGAAATGTTGCCGTTACTGTATAATTTGAAATTATCAAACTTACCCCAATATTTTTCTTCAATAGTTCCGTATATCTTTACTAAAACATCCTTTTTCTCAGAAACAGTAAATATTATTTCCTGCTCATTCCAATTATCCCATCCAGTTGTTGCATCCAACACCTTTTTTGTACCATTACATTCAACGCCAAGGCCGGAACAACCGTTTGCGCCTTCCTGCATAAAAACCAGTTTATATGTTCCCTTTGGCAGGTCTTTTATCACCTGACTTAAACTTAAAATAACATCTTTATCATTAGACCAATAATTGAAATAAATAGATGTGTTATTAGTAGCCCACTGATTACTTTCCACAGCTATACCACTATCTGCTGAAGTACCGATTTCAGCAGACCAATCAGTTAAATCCTTAGTTTCAAAATCTCCATTACTAAGTAACTGTGTTTCTTTCCAGTCATACTCTGTATCTTTATCATCTGAAACATTTACATCTCCCTGTATTTCATTCTGATCATCACTCTGTTTTCCAGCACCTTCATTTTCCGTTTCTTTATTGTCATTTTCAGGTGCATCACTTTCGGTTTCGTTATCATCAGAAGTACCAGCTATTTCTTTCTTTAATAAACGGACATTATCAATCTTGATCCATGTTCCATTACCAATATCTCCTTTTAAACCGAGAGTTATATCAGAATCTTCTGAAATGGAAAAATCTACATAGGTTTCTGCTTCTTTCCAGCTCCAGCTCTCGCTTGGCCAAAGTTTTGCTTCTGAATCTCCTGCATAGATTTTTAATCCTACGTCTTTTGCATCACCACAATAATCAAGAGTAAGTCTATAATCTCCCTTACTTAAACTTACTGTCTGATATAGATCTGCTGATGCTACCACCTCTGTATCACCGCCACAATTCAGATATCTTGAGTTTTCTCCACTATCTGTCACTGAAACACTGCCTTTAAAATCATTTGACCAATAAATATCACTTTGATTCCAGGCCGAAAGATTCCATGAATCTTCAAAATCACCATTTTGAATAAGTCCCGTATCAACCCATGAATCCTCAGCATCTACCTGATATGCTCCCAGTTTAGCAATACTTATACTTCCTATTGTAAAAGAAGCAACTAAAGTATACGCTACCGCCTTTTTCCAGCTTTTGATCATTCTCATATACTTCCCTCCTCATTAATTCTTTTCTTAAATCACTTAACAAATCTGAATGATTTAAAATGCGCAACTTCCACTTTGCGCAATCGGTTGTCTATATTTGTATTATATAAGAGCACTTTATTGTAGACAATAGTGATAAAATCCAAGTTTTATCATTATTTTTTTAGCATATTGCACAGTTTTTTACGATCAGAAACCAAATTAAACGATTAAATTCAAAAATCAAGTCAGATTCGACTGTGCAACCGTTTGTCTTTTTACTTAACAGCATTAAAAATCAATAAAAAAGCCCTCTTTACTGGCTGTCCAGCAAAGAGGGTAAATAAATTCCTGATATTATCTTTAATTACTTTTAAAGAATCCCTTTTAAAAATATTTCTATTCCTATTGCAATAAGAATAGTTCCACCTATAAAAGCAGCCTTATCTTTTAAATGATTTCCTGCTTTTTTTCCTATTCCAAGACCGATAAAGCAGATGATAAATGTTACTACTGCTATTATCATAGAAGAAACAAACGCCATCAAAGCATCATATTTAGCTGTTGTAAATCCTACTGATAAAGCATCTATAGCTGTTGCAATCCCCTGTATGATCAGAGTTGAAAAAGCAATTTTTGTAACTGAAGGCTCAATGTCTTCCTTACTTTCAGCTTCTTCTTTATCCGCTTCTTTCTTTTCTTTTATTCCCTCAATAATCATCTTTCCACCGATATAAAGCAGAAGGATAAGTGCGATCCAAGGTATCAGAGGTTGAAACTTCTTAAAATACTCAGCTATGGAATGAACAAGAAACCAGCCTACCATTGGCATAAAGAACTGGAAGAAAGCATAAATTCCAGCCATAAATGACATTCTGGATTTCTTCATATTATTTTCTTTAAGACCATTGGCAATAGATACGGAAAATGCATCCATGGCAAGTCCTACTCCTAGCATTATACTATTAATAAAAAAAAGATAATCGTATTTCATTTTAATTCATGTCTCCTATTTGCATAGTAATGTGCATTATCCATCAAATTGTTGTCGTTAGTCAAGTCTAATTATTTATCCATATCAGCTCACCAGTTCAAAATTATGCTACTATTATCAACAAAATCCAACAGACAAAACAATTAAATGATGATATAATTAAAAAGTACTGTGAAAATTGCACAGAATATTAAGAGAGAAGGTACATTAAATGAATAATTTTTTTGATCTTACAGGACAGGTTGCTGTTGTAACCGGAGCATCTACAGGACTTGGAGTTCAGATGGCAAAAGCTCTTGCCAGTCAGGGAGCAAAGATTGTATGTCTTGCTCGTAGACAGAATCTTATTGATGAGGTTGCAAAAGAACTTACTGACACATATGGGGTTGAAGCAGTTGGTATCAAATGTGATATCACAGATACTGACAGAGTAAATGAAGTTGTAGATGAGATCTTAGCTAAATTCGGAAGAATAGACATTCTTATCAACAATGCAGGTACCGGCGCTGTTGCTCCTGCTGAAGATATTACTGATGAGCAGTTCTCAAATGAAATAAACATCGACCTCTTTGGTACATTTAAAATGGCCAGAGCTATCGCAAAGAAAGCAATGATTCCAGCTAAATATGGCCGTGTCATCAATATTGCTTCTATGTATGGTCTTGTTGGTAACAAAGTTGCACCTGCTTCACCTTATCATGCAGCAAAGGGTGGCGTTGTAAACCTTACAAGAGCCCTGGCAGCTGAATGGGGTAAATATGGTATTACCGTAAATGCTATCTGCCCTGGTTACTTCTATTCTCCACTTACTAAAGAAACTCTTGATAGTGATTTCTTCCAGGCAAATGCAAAAGCATTTATTCCACTTGAAAGATATGGAAATGAAGGCGAATTAGATACAGCTGCTCTCTTCCTTTCATCACCAAAGACAACTTATGTTACAGGTGTTGCTCTTCCAGTTGATGGCGGATATACAAGTATGTAATTAATATTTCAGGATCTGTATAACAGATCCTGATTTTTTTATGCCTGCCCGACATTAAGTCGTCAAAATTATATGTATTTTTACCCAAATTTATATATATGTGTACTATTTTTATTACCTGTTTGCAGTTATAATAACAATTGCGATATAAGAAAATCACACAAAGGAGTTTAAAAAAATGAAAGCATTTTTAATTCTATTAATCGTCGCATTGATTGCATCATCTATAGGTTTTAAGAAGTATGTTTATTTTATTTCACTCGGATATGGCTTCTCCATATCAGCAATTGGAATAACCCTTTTGATTCTTTTTTCTAAAGAATTAACCATGGGAACTATTCTTCTTTCAGTTCTTTTTATTATTTATGGAATCCGTCTAAGTGGTTATCTTGCTTACAGAGAAATTAAAAGCGCTTCATATAACAAAACAATGAAAAAAGAAATTAAAGACGGAAAAGGAATGTCTTTTATTGCAAAGTCAGGAATCTGGGTTACATCAGCTCTTCTCTATGCCTGTGAAACAGCTCCTGTTCTCTTCAGATTAGAGAATAAGAAAGGTACCGATGCCTTTGCACTTATCGGACTCATTGTAATGGTCATTGGACTTGGGGTTGAAACAATTGCAGACCTTCAGAAAAACAAAGCAAAAAAGGTCAATCCTAACCGTTTTGTAGATACAGGACTTTTTAAATTAGTTCGCTGCCCTAATTACCTTGGAGAAATGACATTTTGGACAGGAGTATTTATCTCTGGCTTAAATTCATTGAATTCCGCTGCAGCATGGATTTTCAGCCTGCTTGGTTACCTCGGTATCATTTATGTTATGTTCGGTGGTGCCCGCAGACTTGAAATGAGACAGAACAGAAATTATGGCTCTGATCCTGAGTACCAGCGCTATGTCAGCACAACTCCTATCATGCTTCCATTCGTACCTATTTATAGCGTTGAAAAGCACAAATGGCTGGTTGCATAAATAAATTTAGTGAGAATAAAAATGTCATATAAAAATAAGATTAATGAAATTCCTGAAGGCTTCACCCTTCAGATGGCTATAATGGATGCCCTTCCGGTAATCTTTTTTACCATAGGAATCTCTCTTGTGGCCTTAAACTTTAAATCACTTATATTCTTTATCGGGTCCTTTCTTATAATTACAGCAGGCCTGCTTAAAGTATTATGGAAATTTATAATTGCTCTTCATAAGAAAAATATAAGAATTTTAAATAAACAGCTTAGATATTTGATGCCGACAGGTTTCTTACTTATTATCTTATCCATTTTTATCTATCCTGATAAGTCAAAGTTTGACCTGATACTTCCGGCAATACTTAAGATGCCTCAGCTTCTTTGTTTTATCATAACCTTAATTGGCATGATATTAATGTCAGTTTTTGCAAAGGTCTTAGATAAAAATGACGCAAAAGCAAACTGGATTGAACAGACCACTAACCTCATCGCCCAGTTCTGCTTCATGCTAGGGCTGATATTTATCTATAAATAAAAGACTTGTCTTCAATTTAGTCGAAAAATACCCTCCACAAAAGGACATTTTTAGTCCACTTGTGGAGGGTATTTTTCGGTTTCAATATGAGCTTCTTTTTTCGAAGTGTCTTTCTTCTTCATCAAGCTCCATTTTTCGTGATTCTATACCATCAATTATTATATATCTATCTTCCTTAAGCATTTTTATCATGATTTCTATCTCTACGTCTTCTCCCTGGACTTCCATTTCCACAGAGCCATCATAGAGATTTCTTACATATCCGGTAAGTCCTCTGTTATTTGCTATATAATAAGCTTTATATCTAAAACCTACTCCCTGGACTCTTCCAGTAAATATAAAATGTTTCCTTATCTTCATATAATATTTAATTTCTCACTCCTGTAAGATCCTTTATAACCTCTCCTGCAATGATAAGTCCTGCACAAGATGGAACAAATGCTATAGATCCTGGTGTCACCCTCTTCTTATTAATTGCACCTTCATCAGTATCAATACTAATTTGTGGTTTTATAGGCAGTTCTTTTGAATATACACATTTAAGCTTCTTTATACCACGTTTTTTTAATTCTCTTCTCATTACTTTAGCAAGAGGATCATTTGTGGTTTTATAGATATCTGCTATCTCAAACATTTCCGGATTAAGCTTATTTCCAGCTCCCATACTGCTTATAACGGGAACATTCATTTCACTACATGTTTCTATTATGCTTATCTTTGCAGCTACAGTATCAACTGCATCCACAACATAATCATACTTTGAAAAATCAAAATCCTGCTTATTTTCCGGCAGAAAGAAACATATATGCTTATTTATCACCACATCCGGGTTTATATCCTTTGCTCTTTCATATGCCACATCACATTTAAACTGTCCAATGGACCTGGTTGTGGCAATGATCTGCCGGTTGATATTTGTAAGACTTACTTTGTCATTATCAATAATATCAATGGTTCCAACACCACTTCTTACCAGCGCTTCAAATACGTAGCCACCAACTCCGCCGACACCAAAAATTGCCACTCTTGATCTATTTAATTTTTCCATTGCTTCCTCTCCAAGAAGAAGAAGTGTTCTGTCAAACATATTCATAATCTTTTACCTAAAAAATGAAGCCGCTGAACTATCGGGAATGTAATACAGCGGCTTCTCTATCTTTATAAGTGAGTTAAAAAGGATAGACTAATTAAAATATTGATACTTGATAACAAAATTTTATTATTATCACGATATATAATACCTTAAAGTTTATTATTAATCAACCTTTATTTAACTAAATTTATGTGAAACAATCATCACAGTTTTACAGGGTACCAAAAGAGTTTTTTAATCCAGGTGTCCGCTGATTTCAATATGCTGATATGCAAAATCAATTCCTGCCTTCTTAAAATCTCTTAGTAATCTTTCTTTAATCTGACTACATGCCTTGTAATTATCTTCTGCTGATTTTGCTGTGATAAAACATGTAAGATCTACACTGCTTTTTTCAAGGGAAACTTTGATAAACAGTGGCTCTTCCTTATTACTTCTTGTATCAAAAGTAAGGGGATTATCAAGAACAGCATCATTCATCAGTTTTTTAGCCGTTTTAAGTTTCTTTTCGTCCATTCCCATCTTATATGTAATCGAAACAGTAAGAGGATATTTATTTCCAGCCGGCTGATTTGAAAGATTTTTAATTGTATTCTTATCTAATAATGAATTAGGTATTATATTTACTGAATTATCCATAATACCAGTGATCACAGTATGTCTTAATGTCATTGATTTCACATACCCGGATATCGTCTCACCATTAAGCTGTATAAGTAATCTGTCTCCAATTTCAAAAGGCTTAAAAAGTGTAATGATAAATCCATGGATTATATTACTTAAGCCTTCCTGAAATACAAATCCCAGTACAACCACCAGAAGTGAACTAGACATTAATATGGTATTGGAAAATTTAGATAAAGTATTAGAAAGAGAAGCAACCTGAATAACCGTTACTATTATAACAAGAGCTTTAAGTGCTCCCTTTGTAAATGAACCTTTAATACTTTCTTTCCCAAGTCTTTTTTTCTTAGCATTAAAAAATAAGTTTATTATCTTATTTACCACCATGCATGCAATAATATAAATAGCAGCAAGTATAAATTTATTAGATAATAATTCTTCTATAGTCTTCATCATAATAAACTCTCCAAAATTAAGGCTTATCTTCTAAAATTCATGAAGAAATGTTCCATCTCTCCGATATTATCTGTAAACATCAGTTCCTTTGCAGCCTCTTCTTCAAGAAACCCCTCTCTTATAAGTTTCTCATAGAATTCTTTAATCCCATTGTAAAAGCCCAAAGTATTAAAGAACACACAAGGTCTTTCCTTTAGATTAAGTCTGGTCCAGGAAAAGCTTTCTGTTATTTCTTCCAGAGTACCTGATCCTCCAGGTAAAGCAATACATGCATCTGATAGTTCAAACATCTTAAGCTTTCTTTCAGACATATCCTTTGTAATAAAAAGCTCTTCTATAGCCTTATGAGCATTATATTTTTCATATAAAAATTCAGGAATGACTCCGGTTATCTTTCCGCCATAAGTCTCCATGGTATCACAGAGTATTCCCATCATACCAACTTTACCTGCACCATAGATAAGTCGATGACCATTATCAGCCATCCATCTTCCCAATAATACAGCTGCTTCTTCATATTCCTTATGATTTCCTGTATTAGCCCCACAATAAACTGCAATATTCATGTATAAAACCTCTGTATATTATATTTATAATTACTTTATAAAAAGCACATCCAAAAAAGATTATACACTAATTAAAAAACTGTGAAAAGCCTTAAAACTATTGAGAAAACATAGCTTTTCTTATATAATAATCTTATATTTTATGGGTTACTTATATGTTTTTTTTATGGTTTTAAGGGGTATCTTGTGAATAGAGTTATTTATTTTGATATATGTGCCTTAATACTTCAAGGCATTATAATATTCTCATTATATTTTAGAAAAATGACCAGCGGAAAGATAAACAAGCTTTTCCTTTCATTCATGTGGCTTATCTTCATTGATACTACATGTGATTTTTTATCCTGCGCTCCAGGTCCGCTTGCCAATAATCCGTTATTTCTTTATTTTATAAGTTCTCTTTATTTTATATGCCGAATCATAACTCCACTTTTATATACTGCTTTTATAGGAAATACAGTTGGTAACTGGTCTTTATTCAGAAAGAGAAAAATCCTATGGGGAATTTACATTCTTCCTTATATCATTGTCCCAATTGTCCTTATCCTAAATACTTTCAATAAATATATCTTCTATTATGACGAACATTGTAATTACCACCGTGGTAAAGGTATATATATTCTCTATATTATTGCGACATATTACATTATATTTGGAATCATTTATCTCTTTAAGGTAGCTAAAATGCTATCCTTAGATAAATTTCTTGCCATATTCTCTCTGTTTCCACTTAATGCCTTTGCTACAATAATACAGTTACTTCGTCCTGAACTATTGGTGGAAATGTTTGCCATGACTGTTACTTCTCTTCTTGTAACAATGTTTATCTTACGTGCAGAAGAAAACATCGACATGAACAGTTCCACCAACAGTTATACGGCATTTTCCCAGAGTTTAAAGCGTTATATCGATTCAAATGTTCCTATTGCCATCATCTTTGTTAAGATAAAAAACAGCAATTCTCTTTTGAATTTTCTTGGAAATGATACCTATAAAGCTTTACTTCAGGTTTTTTCAGACAGGATACGTCCTGCCAATGATCAAACCACCGATATTTTAAGCATTGTTAATGTTTTTGATTACTCAGAACAACTTTTCTATCTCACAAATGGAACCTATGCCATTATTTTCGAAGGAAATTATACTGACAAAACCCTTGAGGATGAAAGAGACCGAATCTTTACTGCTGCTAACAGAAATATAAATATAAACGGTATAGATATTCCTTTAGATTTTTGTATATCCTCAGCAAAAATCCCTGATAATCTTACAACATATGAAGAGATCATGGATTTTTCGTCTACATTTGATAAATATATAGTAGGATCCTCATCTTATGCTTTATCTGATCTTCCAGATGATAAGCAGAAAATGATAAAGGAAAACATCGACACCATCATTTCAGATGCTCTTATCTTTGATCGTTTTGAGATGTATTTCCAGCCAATATATGATGTTAACGAGAAGAAATTCACCTGTTGTGAAGCTCTTATCAGACTTCATGATAAGGATAGATTTATTCCTCCTTCAATCTTTATACCAGCAGCCGAAAAATCTGGTGCCATTTATAACATAGGAGATTTTGTATTCGATAATACCTTTAAATTGTTTAAGGAATGTCATTTTAAGGAAATCGGTATCAAATATGTAGAAATTAATATGTCTGCTATTCAATGTATGAAGGATGATCTAAAGCAGGATCTTGAGGGCTTACTTTATAAGTATAATATTCCAACAGACTATATCAATTTTGAAATAACGGAAACCGCCACAGATTATATCCAGGATATTGTCACAAAGAACATTAAAGAAATCCACCGTCTTGGATTTGAAATAAGTTTAGATGATTATGGAACCGGATATTCTAACTTAAGACGTCTTACAAGTTTTCCATTTAAGATAATAAAGCTTGATAAGAGTTTTGTTGATGATCTGAATAAGCCTAAGATGAAGGCAGTTATGAAGAATACCATTAATATGATAAAGGACCTTGGCGGTAAAGTCGTAGTAGAAGGCGTTGAAGACAAAGAAACCGCAGAATGGTTCATCGAAAGAAAATGTGACTTCATACAAGGTTTCTACTACGCCAAGCCAATGCCGGTTAATGAATTCGTAGAATTCATTAAAACTAATAATTTTAAAGATTAAACAATATCTTTAACTACTTCAGTGAGATGCATACCATTAGATGCCTTAAGGAGGACCACATCGTCCTTCTTAAGCACTGAATTAAGATATTCAGTAACTTCATCAAGTTTAGCTGTATGTACAGTTTTTATGCCAGATACTTCTCTGGCTTTTTTTTCGATATTAAGAGATAACTGACCTAAAGTGATAAGTTCATCTATATCTTTTCCCTTGAAATATTCTCCTACAGTTTCATGGAAAGATACTTCATTTACACCTAACTCAAACATATCTCCAAGTACGATATATTTATTACCATTACACTTGAAATTAGATACTACATCAATAGCTGCCTTCATAGAATCAGGGCTGGCATTATAAGTATCATCGATAACAGTGTATCCTTTTTCAGTCTTTAAAACATTCTGTCTTAAACCATGGAAATCTTCTAATGCTTTTTCTGCAGCATCAAGATCCATTCCCAGATGATCACAGATTGCCATGGCAACCAGTGAATTAAGTACATTATGCTTACCTAAAACAGGAATCTTTACTTTCATTCTGAAATCATCATGAACGAAGGTATATGTATAATTTCCATCTTCAACCTTTATATCTTCTGCTCTATAATCAGCATCTGCACCAGTGCCATAAAAGGAAGTCTTTACCCCAGTCTTTCCTTTCATTTCAGCAAGAAGCGGATCATCTCCATTAAGGAAAAGAACACCGTCTTTATTCATATTCTTACAGATTTTGATTTTCTCATCTCTTATTCCTTCTTTTGATTTAAGGAATTCTATATGAGCAACACCGATCATTGTTACAACTGCAATATCAGGCTTTGCAACTTCAGCGAGAATATCCATCTCATTTGGAGCACTGATACCCATTTCAAGAACAGCAATATCCGAATCCTTATCCATCATTCTTGAAGTTGTAATAGGAAGGCCGATTTCAGAATTAAAGTTACCTTCAGTATGAAATACTTCCTTTGCACTAGAGAGTGCTGTTGTTATCATTTCTCTTGTTGTAGTCTTTCCTACACTTCCTGTAACACCTATAACCGGCTTATCATATTTATTTCTTACATATGCTCCTAAATCCTGAAGAGCCTTAACAGTAGAGTCCACCTTAATATAGGCTTTTCCTTCCTCAAATTCTGTTATATCCTCTTCCGTAAATGTAGCACTGCCCTTTTTCATTACGTCAGGTATAAACTTATGAGCATCTACCTTCTCACCCTTTATAGGAATAAAGATATCCTCTTTCTTCATAAGCCTGGAATCTATACAAACGTCGCTTAATACCAGATTTTCTATATCATTATCTTTATTTAGCAACTCTCCCTTTGTTGCTTCTAAAACATCTTTAACTCTTATGTCTTTCATCCCTATTACCTCTTATATACAACCGATCTTGCAATCTCATCTGCTTTTTCCTTTGAGCAAAGGATCTCAATCAAAGCAAGTGAAAAATCAATGGCCGTGCCGACTCCGCGGCTTGTGATAAATCTGCCATCAACCGCAACACTTGCATATTCTCCTGTAAATGTCGCTCCCTTTAATCCATCTTCCATTCCTGGATAACATGTTGCTTTAAGTCCCTTAAGAAGACCCATTCCTCCAAAAACAGTTGGTGCAGCACAAATTGCTGCCAGATATTTACCCTGTTCATTATATCTAAGGATAGCTTCTCTTACCTTCTCTGAATCCCTGAGATTATTTGTTCCCGGCATTCCTCCTGGAAGGATAAGCATATCCCCATCATCTTTTAATTCATCTATTCCAATGTCAGAAATGACATTAATTCTTCTTGCGCCTCTAACTTCAATCTTTTCAGTAATTGAAACAAGTACTACTTCAATCCCTGCTCTTCTTAAAAGATCAACAGGAGTTAATGCTTCAACCTCTTCAAATCCCTCCGCTAATAAAACATATACTTTACTCATATCAATCCCCTCCGTATATAACAAACTATATGTTTAAAAAATACGCACGAATAGTATATAATAATACCAGAGTTTTTTCAATTAAATGGAGGAATAATCGCGTGGAAATTGAACGTAAATTTTTGGTAAAAATGCTCCCTCACGACTTAGAAAAATATGAAAAACACGAAGTAACTCAAGCCTATATCTGTACAGATCCCGTTATAAGATGCCGGAAGTCTGACGAAAGATATTATCTTACCATAAAATCCAGTGGGCTTCTCAAAAGAGAGGAACATGAATTTATGATAACAAAAGATCAGTTTGATAATCTTCTGAAAAAATCCGAAGGAAATATCATAGAAAAAACCAGATATAAGATTCCTGAAAAAGACGGTCTCACCATCGAATTAGACATTTTTCACGGATTATTTGAAGGTCTTATCTATGCTGAAGTAGAATTTCCAACAGAAGAAGACGCAAAAAAATATAACCCCCCTGCCTTTATCGACAGAGAGGTTACAGGTGATGGTTCATATCAAAATTCATCCTTAAGCCGTATGGATAAATCTCTAATCCTGAATTTCATTTCTAACGTAAGGACCAGCGCTGATACCGATAAATCTTAAGGATATAAATACACCGGCGAAAAAGATTATAAGTGGTGGGATTATATAACCAAATGCCATATTAACATTTGGAAGTATCATCCCCCAGGTGCCGGCATAAAAAGAAAGTCTAAGGGCATCCCAGTAATCCATATGAAGATCTGTTCTCTTTATATATCCCCAGGCAATTATAGAATAAATAAGTGCCCATATCATATATTTCAGTATATTTAAGATTGTCATAAAAAGGAAACTAAATCCCAGTACCATATATATTTCAGGAATAGCCTTTACAAATGTATCATTTGTAACACCATTATAGAAAAGGACTCCTACCGGATATGAGTATATCTTAGAACTCATACCAGCCTGAATTATAACCATCTCTATATTTTTACTTCCTATAGTTATATATACCCCTGAACCCTCTATTTTCTTAGTATCTACTGTAGGTTCAGATGTATCCATATAAACTGTAAAACCAGAAAGATTCAACTGGAATTTATCATCTGCCGTAAGTGTATCATTTTCAGCCTTAAATGAAGGCATACTCTCTTTAAAAAGATGATTAAATCCCTTAAAACCTGTGATAGTAGCTGCAACCGGAATGATATATGTCATAAATGACAGAAGTAATGCCATTATTATCATATATTTTATAAACTTACCAGTTGAAAGCTGAGCTACGCCCAAAAGTTTTTTTGGCTTTGTAAGACAGGTTATTAATTGATCCAGAAAGCCCATATCCTTGCTTACTTCAAAACCAAGGCCATAGGATGAATCATCTTCTCCTCTGCCATGGTTTTTTCTTAATTCGGCTTCTTTTAACTCTTCATCCCTGTCCATTTCCTCTTTTTTTCGCTGATATTCTTCTATAAGACGTCTATCTTCTTCGTCTTTTCTTTTTTGCTCTTCATCGTCATATATCTTCATATTCCACCCCTAATCATATATGCAAATTTAAAAATCATATAAGGCCAAAATGCGTTAAAGCATTGGAAATTCCGCCACAATCTACATTAGTTGTAACATATGAAGCTATCTCTTTACAAGATAAAGTAGCATTTCCCATTGCCACAGAGTTTTTTACAGCTGCCAGCATTTCTATATCATTATTGCTGTCGCCAAAAACATATACATTTTCTTCTGGAATATCAAAATGTTCCATTAAAAACTTTATACCTGAAGCTTTAGAAAATCCTTTAGGTTCTATTTCACAGAAATTTCCCTCTCTGTCAATATAGGTCCATTCTTTTTCGATGTATTCTCTAAACCCTTTAAGATCACTGCTTTCATCATAAAACGCAGATAATTTATCAAAAATAAAGTCTGTGCTGTCGATATCATCAACAACCCATCTGTTATTATCTTTAAAATATCTGATAAGCTCTGAACAGTAATTCATCTTTACAGCTTTGTCATAGCAGGATCTATCAGAATATTCAAATATGGTTTCCATGCCCTTTTCTCTGCATACCAAAGCAATCTCATGACATTTTTCTTTAGACTGCTTATGATGTAATAATACTTCGTCATGGTAAACTATATAGGTTCCACAGCCGCATACCAGACCATCAAAGCCTTCTTTAATATAGTCTTCTACATTTGAGAATACCCTGCCTGTATTTATAAAGAGAAGGCAACCGGCCTCTTTTGCTTTTTTAAGAGCTTTCTTAGTATCTTCCGGCATTATTCTTCTGGCATCATCTGTTATAAGAGTGCCATCAATATCAAAAAACAAGATTTTTTTATTTTTCATATTAAAGCTGTCTCATGAGATTTACCATCTCAATAGCTCCTGTTGCACAGTCATATCCCTTATTTCCAGCCTTTGTACCAGCACGCTGTACAGCCTGCTCGATATTATCAGTTGTAAGGATACCGAACATTACAGGGATTCCTGATTCAAGTTCAATCTGAGCAATTCCCTTAGAAACTTCATTACATACATAATCATAATGACTTGTCTCACCGCGGATAACACATCCAAGGCATATTACTGCATCATAATTCCCAGACTTAGCAAGCTTTTTAGCTACTAATGGGATTTCAAATGCACCTGGTACCCAGCAAAGTGTAATATCATCTTCTCTTACACCATGACGGATAAGTCCATCTTCAGCACCACCGATAAGCTTTGAAACTACAAATTCATTAAAACGAGCAGCAACGATTGCAACTCTCATTCCTTCTGCAACTACATTTCCTTC
>DFFQ01000124.1 GCA_002371025.1 Lachnospiraceae bacterium UBA3772
CCATGGACTTACAAATACAGATATCCGTTACAGACAGAGATATGTTGACCTTATCATGAATAAGGATTCTAAAGAAGTATTCCTTAAGAGATCAAAGATCTTAAGAGAGATCAGAAACTTCCTTGATGGAAGAGATTTCATAGAAGTTGAGACACCAATGCTTGTTGAAAATGCAGGTGGTGCAGCAGCTCGTCCATTCGAGACTCATTACAATGCGCTTGATGAGGACAGAAGACTTAGAATTTCTCTTGAGCTTTACTTAAAGAGACTTATCGTTGGCGGTCTTGAAAGAGTATTTGAAATCGGACGTGTATTCAGAAATGAAGGCGTAGATACAAAGCATAATCCAGAGTTCACACTTATGGAGCTCTATCAGGCATATACAGATTACAATGGAATGATGGAACTTACAGAGTCAATGTTCAGATACCTTGCTGAAAAGGTAAATGGATCTACTACTGTAATGTATGATGGTCACGAGATTGATCTTGGTAAGCCATTCCGTCGTCTTACAATGATCGAAGCAATCAAGGAAGAAACAGGCATTGATTTTGATGCTGTTGAAACAGATGAAGAAGCAAAGAAGATTGCGGACGAGCATCATGTTCAGTATGAAGACAGACATAAGAAGGGTGATATCGTCAATCTCTTCTTCGATGAGTTCTGTGAAGATAAGATGATCCAGCCTACATTTATCTGTGATCACCCAATCGAGATCTCACCTCTTACAAAGAAGAAGCCAGAAGATCCAACTAAGGTAGAAAGATTCGAGCTTTATATCAATGGTTGGGAAATGTGTAATGCTTATTCAGAGCTTAATGATCCTATCGATCAGCGTGAAAGATTCGCAGCTCAGGATGCTCTTGCAGATGCAGGTGATGAAGAAGCTAACCACACAGATGAAGATTTCCTCAACGCTCTTGAGGTTGGTATGCCACCTACAGGCGGTATCGGATACGGTATTGACCGTCTTACAATGCTTCTTACAGGAGCACCAGCCATCCGTGATGTAATTCTCTTCCCGACTCTTAAGAGTACATCAAAGGCTGTGTCAGATGATAAAGAGGAAGTTAAAGAAGAAGCAAAGACAGGTTTCTTTACACCAAATGAAAAGATTGATTTCAGCAATGTAAAGATCGAGCCATTATTTGAAGAGGAAGTTGATTTTGAAACATTTTCAAAGTCAGATTTCAGAGCTGTAAAGGTTAAGGATTGTGTTGCTGTTCCTAAGTCAAAGAAGTTACTTCAGTTTACACTTGATGATGGTACAGGAAAAGATAGAACAATCCTTTCAGGAATACATGCATTCTATGAGCCAGAAGAACTTATCGGTAAGACTCTTATCGCCATCACAAATCTTCCACCAAGAGCAATGATGGGTATTGAGTCATGCGGTATGCTTCTTTCAGCTGTAAGCGAATTTAAGGAAGGAGAAGGTGAAGAACTTCATCTTCTTATGGTTGATAATCATATTCCTGCAGGCGCAAAACTTTATTAATTGAAAAAAAGCGGGTGTCGCTTGATATGTACCCTCTTTACTGGACAACCAGTAAGGAGGGTATTTTTATTGCCGTATTCAAAATTCTTTTTTGTTTAAAAGGATTTTGAATACGGTATTTATATTAAAAAACTGATCAACAACTAAAGTGTGCAATCAGGACAAAAGAAACAAGCTGGAAACGACGTTTTTGTGGAAACTGCATAAATTATTTTGGAGATTTATGCCTAATTTGAAAATTGACGTGGAAAATTACACATGTTATTGTAATAAATGGTTAAACGTTTAAGCAGTAGTTACATATTGACTATTGCATAAATTTCACGCGGAAACTTAAACGATTAAGCCAGAAACGAAAGGAGATGAAAGAATGAGTATTTTAAAAAAGGTAGGCGCTCTGGCATTAGTTGGAGCTATGACATTATCAAGCTTTCCAATGGCTCCAGTAGAGGCAAAGGAAGACTCAGAAGTTACTAACACAGCAGGATATTCAACAGATGTAATTTATCAGATAGTTACAGATCGTTTCTTAGATGGTGATAGCTCCAACAATCCATCGGGAGCTATTTTTGATAGATATGATATGAAGAAATATCATGGTGGTGACTGGGCAGGTATTACACAGAAAATTAATGACGGATATTTCACAAACATGGGTGTTACAGCTCTTTGGATCTCTTCACCAGTTGAAAACCTCATGATAATGGATCCAAGTAATAATTGTGCTTCATATCACGGTTATTGGGGTAAGGATTTCTTCCGTGCAAATTCTGCTTTCGGAACAATGGATGATTTTCAGACAATGCTCGATACAGCACATGCCCATGGATTAAAGATCGTTATCGATTTTGCACCTAATCATACATCTACAGCTGAATATAAAGGTTATACATTCCCAGAAGATGGTGCGCTTTATAGAGACGGAGAATTTGTTGGATCATTTACAAATGATACACAGGGAATCTTCAACCACGAACAGTGGACTGATTTTTCATCTCTTGAGAACAGCACATATCATAGTATGTATGGTTTAGCTGATTTAAATCAGATGAATTCTACTGTAGATGGATATCTTAAGGATGCTATCAATCAGTGGCTTGATATGGGTGTTGATGGAATCCGTGTAGATGCTGTTAAGCATATGCCTCAGGGATGGCAGACAAACTGGGTTAGTGATATCTACGAAGAGCATAATGTTTTCATTTTTGGTGAGTGGTATAACGGCGGTACTGGTAATGACCCAGAGATGACAAATTTTGCAAATAACAGCGGTATGAGCCTTCTTGATTTCCGTTATGCTAATGCTGTTAGAAATGCCATTGGTGAAGAGACAGCTACAATGGATGATCTGTATAACGTAATGGTAGCTACAGAGAATGATTTTAAAGAGGTTAATGATCAGGTTACATTTATTGATAATCATGATATGAGCCGTTTCATGA
>DFFQ01000024.1 GCA_002371025.1 Lachnospiraceae bacterium UBA3772
TTTCTATATACAAACCAGAATGGCAGTGCTGTGAACAGCATTCCGCCTACAATATTTCCTAATGTAACAGGAATAAGATTCTTAACGATAAGGTTCTTTATCCTTAATGCGCCGATTACTTTATCGGACATAAGGCCGTAGGTTTCTGCAGCAACAGACATGAAGGTATTATCTCTTGAAGCGATTCTTCCTGCAAAAAGGTAATACATATTTGCAACGGAATGCTCATATCCGGAAAGTACAAATGCCATAATGACAAAGAAGATCATTGTAGCTTTTCCGGCAACGTCTTTTGAAGATGTGGCACAGAGAACCGCGAGGCATACTAACATATTGCAAAGGATACCTGATGCAAATGCCTGTCCGAAGGACATGCTGACTTTACCATAGGCAACTTTAATTGTATAAGCACCAATTAAGTCTCTGTTCTGATTCCACTGGCCTGCAATATTCGTCAGGTGAGCGATTAAAATGCAACCGAAAAAATTACCGATATAAACAATTAAAAGATTTTTTAATAATTTCAATAAGCTGACTCTTTTATCAAGAACTGCCATAAGAATAAGACAGTTTCCGGTGAAAAGCTCGGCTCCCATAACGATAACGAGCATCAGTCCAACTGGAAATACAAAACCTGTAACAAGTTTTGCTACTCCGGCATTAGAGATATCGTGAGCTGCGTAATTGGCGGCAGCAGCGCCAAAGGCAATAAATGTGCCTGACATAAAGCTTAGTATAACAGCTTTAAAGAATGTGAGATTGGTCTTTCTTACGGATCCGTTAATACTAGCTTCCAGTATTGTAGCTGGATTATTCATAGTTTTTACGTCTTCCTTCCCTTGTATATTAGTGCCTTACTAGAATAATACAATAGTTTTTTTAATTCAAGGAAAAAAGAGTCACAAATTGTACTAAATAAATACAATCTGTGACTCTTTTATAAAATGCGTGATAATTCTAGAGAAGATCAGCCAGGTCGTAGATTAACTTTTCGGTCTTTTCCCAACCGAGACATGGATCAGTGATGGATTTTCCATAGATTCCTTCACCAATCTTCTGAGCACCGTCTTCAATGTAACTTTCAATCATAAGACCTTTTACAAGTTTCTGGATATCTGCTGAATGGCGCATTGAATGAAGTACGTCTTTAGCGATACGAATCTGCTCAAGGTATTTCTTATTTGAATTAGAGTGGTTTGTGTCTACAATTACTGCAGGGTTATCATAATGTTTTGCCTGATATTCTTCATTTACTCTGATAAGATCTTCGTAATGGTAGTTTGGCATGCTTCTGCCGAACTGATCTACATAACCTCGCATAATAGCATGAGTCAGTGGGTTACCATTTGTCTGAACTTCCCATCCTCTGTATAAGAAACGCTGTGGATTCTGGGCAGCTGTGATAGAGTTCATCATAACGGTAAGGTCGCCACTGGTTGGATTCTTCATACCTGCTGGGATACCGATTCCGCTGGCAACAAGTCTATGTTCCTGATCTTCAACAGATCTTGCACCTATAGCAACGTAGCTAAGGAGATCTGATAAGTAACGATGGTTTTCAGGGTAGAGCATTTCTTCTGCGCAGGTGAAACCTGTTTCTTTTACAACTCTGGCATGCATTTCACGGATAGCAATGATACCAGCAAGCATATCTTCCTTGCCTTCTGGATCTGGCTGATGAAGCATTCCCTTATATCCGAGACCAAGAGTTCTTGGTTTATTTGTATATACACGAGGTATAATAAAAATCTTATCTTTAACTTTATCTGAAACCTTTGCAAGACGGGTCATATAATCGAGAACAGCATCTTCGTTATCGGCAGAGCAAGGTCCGATGATAAGTAAAAATCGATCATCCTCTCCCTTAAAGATCTTAGCAATCTCTGCATCACGAGTTTCTTTGATTTCTTTAACGTTTTCTGGTAATGGAAATTCTTCCTTTAATTCCTTTGGAGTAGGAAGCTTTCTTAAAAATTCCATTGGCATTTCCATAAGTTTTGTCCTCCTTATATGTGGTGATAAAAGTTTATCATAAAATGACAAAGCTTTCTTTCTTTTTTTTATACCACAAATGTGTTACTTTAATATTGTATTTAAAATCCATTTTTTTGAATACTTTAATACTTTACCACGTTAAAGCGATAAAACGCAAGAGCAAATTTTGAAAATGATAAAAAATATATGAAAAAAATAATTTTAAATGAATTTGAAGAAGTGAATTTATCAAAGAATTATATAAAAGTTGAGAACTCATTTGGGGGTAATCAGGGGTGGAGTAATAAGAAACTGATATCTGATTATGGATGCGGGCTTATTGCTTTTAATGATGCCATTCTTTATATGAAGGATGGAGTTCGCAGAACCTTTGGCAGTAAAGAGAATTATCTTACCCGTCTTGATATGATAAAGAAAGATTATTTTAAATTCTGGTTCTGGCATGGAATTCCGGGAATATTTCTTTCTCTAGCCATGAATAGGTTTTTCAAAGGGAATAATATGCCATATAAAGCCAGATGGGGCGTGCTTCCGTGGAATCTGAAATGTCGTATCAGAGAAATGATTCAGCAAATGGATGTACCTGCTATTATTTCAGTTGGTCCGGGCTACCTTAATAAAAGAAGAGTAACCTTGTATGAAAGAATTTCTGATAATACATTTCAGGAATCTAATAGTACCAAGGGACATTATATGATGGTTACAGGATTTATAGAAGAACCGGGAACTGAAAAATTAATGCTTAGGATTTCTTCCTGGGGAAAGATGTATTATATAGATTATTCTGAATATGAGCAGTATATAAAGAAATCGGATAATTTCTATTTTACATCTATTCTAAATATAAAGAAAAAGTAATGACTAATAAAAAACGTACCAGTTGTGTGGTACGTTTTTTATTGGCACCTTAGCTTTTTAGCTGAGGTTTTTATTTTTCTGTAAGTATCTGAAGAAGTTCATTTCTTATTTGGGCATAATGAGCATCAATTAGTCCGAAATCTTTCTCTTTATAATTCCAAAGGGCAGAGCCTATATTATATTCATTAAAAAGTGAGCAGCAATCTTTGAACCATCTTACTGTATCAGGAAGTGGAGCCTGATCGATGACACCGTATTCGCCGCAGTAGAGCTTGGCGCCGGCGTTTTTTGCGGCATTTATTGCTTCCTGCATAAGGCTTCTCATGAATTCCTTATCAATATATTCAAAATCTGTTTCAAGAATGGAACCGGCCTGGTCACCTATTTTTTTACACTGGATCATATAATCAGCCTTTGAAGCCGGATAGCTGACATCTGTTTCCATGTCCATATTTTTTACCCAATAAGCTTTCTGATGAGTAAAGATAAGAGGCTCATAGAAATGAAATGTAAAATAGATGTTTTCATCCTGTGGCTTCTCTAAATATTTGAGAGTTGATGCTGAATTCCAGAGGATACCGCCATAAATGATTGGAGAATCCTTAGTATATTCTCTTATTGTTGCAACAGAGCGGGCAATAAGAGAGTTCCATGCGGTAGTATTTTCGGTTTCAACAACCTCATTAAGAAGTTCAAAGGCTACATTTTTGTGATGAGCAAAGTGTTTTACTATGTTGGTCCAGAGATTTAAGAATCTGTGCTGTAAAGCGGGATCCCTAAAAAGATTATTTTTTTCAGCATCTCCGGCATCATTAAAATCATAACCTGGAGCTTTGTGAAGATCCAGTATGATGTTAAGATCATATTTCTTTGCTGTATTTATTATTTCTTCAACGATCTCGTATCCGAGGCCCTTCTCGATTCCGTAGGAATCCTCGAGAACCTCATAATCTATAGGCAGTCTTACATGATCAAAACCCTGAAGAGAAATCCATTTGATATCTTCTTCTGTGATAAATGATCTATGGTGTTCATCTGTATGTTCGCATTGAGATAAGAAACCGCCAAGATTGATACCGTGTTTTAATTCCATTATTAAACTGTCCTCCGTTATATATATTGTGATGTGTGTCACGATATATTTTTCCAAATAAAGGAGTAAATTTATATCATAATGGTTTACTTAATGTTGAATTAATGACTAAATAATTCTTTCATCTATAAAAGAGGTTTGTTTTTTACGTTTTCTACATCTCACGAAGAGCCCAGTCCTTACAGCTTCTTACTTCTGTTGCCAGACCTTCATAGAATTCAGGCTCATGGCATACCATAAGTATGCTTCCCTTGTAATCTATAAGAGCTTGTTTTAATACTTCTTTTGCGTCAGGATCCAGGTGGTTTGTAGGCTCGTCTAATACTAAAAGGTTAGATGGACGGCCCATAAGTTTTGCCAGACGCACCTTAGCCTGTTCACCACCGGAAAGAACCTTTACTTTGCTTTCGATATGATCAGATGTAAGACCGCATTTAGCAAGGGCACTTCTAACTTCGTACTGATTCCATGAAGGGAATTCTTTCCATAATTCTTCAAGGCAGGTAGTTTCAATATCTGCAGGTGTTTCCTGTTCGAAATAACCAATCTCAAGGAAGTCGCCTCTTGATACATTTCCGCTGATGGGGTTAATGATACCAAGGAGACTCTTTAAGAGAGTGGATTTACCGATACCGTTGGAACCGGTAAGAACGATTTTAGTGCCACGTTCCATCATAAAATCAAGTGGTTTTGAAAGGGGCTCGTCGTAACCGATGACAAGTCCTTTAGTTTCGAAGAGTACACGGCTTGGAGTGCGGGCAACCTGGAAATTAAATTCCGGCTTTGCCTTTGTTCTTGATAATTCAACAAGTTCCATATTATCAAGCTTTTTCTGACGGGACATAGCCATATTTCTTGTGGCAACTCTTGCTTTATTTCTTGCGACAAAGTCCTTTAATTCAGCAATTTCCTTCTGCTGTCTTTCGTATGCTGCTTTCTTTTGTGCCTCATGAATAGCATGAACTTCCATGAATTTATCGTAATCACCTACATATCTGTTTAGAGTGCAGTCTTCAACGTGATAAATGATATTGATTACGCTATTTAAAAATGGAATATCATGAGATATTAAAATGAATGCATTTTCATAATTCTGAAGATAACGTTTAAGCCATTCAAT
>DFFQ01000081.1:0-2350 GCA_002371025.1 Lachnospiraceae bacterium UBA3772
ATAGAGCAAAAGAGAAAGAAATGGTTATTTTTGATAGTATATCGCATTGGAATGAAGAAGCACGTAGTGAGAGTATTCCTCGTCATCTTTCCAAGGCATATGAAATGGGTATAAATTTTTGATACACTCAAAACTTTCTGCTTACTCTATGATGTAATTAATATGTTTTATAGGATAATGAGGTCTGATTAATGAAAGAAGAATGTCTGGTATGTAATGCTCCACTGGAATACCTCGAAAAAGATGAACTGATGGAGTGTGCAATTTGCCATAAAAAGGAGTTAAGTAAAACAAGATGTATTAATGGTCATTATGTCTGTAATGAATGTCATATGAAGGGGCTTGATACAATCATCGGAATATGCCTTACAGAAAAAAGCAGAGATCCGATAGAAATAATCAGGAAAATGATGTCTTTGCCATTCTGTCACATGCATGGGCCTGAGCACCACGTAATGGTTGGTGCTGCGCTTCTTACAGCGTATAAAAATGCCGGTGGAAATATAGATTTGGACAACGCCATTATTGAGATGATCAAGAGAGGACAGTCGGTTCCCGGAGGAGCATGTGGCTTTTGGGGAGCATGTGGTGCGGGAATAAGTACCGGAATGTTTATTTCTATCATTTCCTCAGCCACACCGCTTACAGAAAAACCATGGGGTTTATCAAACCGGATGACTTCAAAAGCGCTTGATTCTATAGGTAGTATATACGGACCAAGGTGTTGCAAGCGAGATTCCTATCTGGCAATTCTTTCTGCTATTGATTTTGTAGAAGAGAACTTTGGCGTTGAGATGGACAAATCAGATATCAAGTGTGTTCACTATGAACAGAATAATCAGTGTATCGGAAGCAGATGTCCATTTAGGCAGGCCGGGGAATAAAAGTCTTTAAGATAGTTATAGACTAACGTTCAGTTTTATATGATTAAGAGGTTGATATGAGTTTTTTGTTTGTAGCACTTGGAGGTGCGTTGGGTGCAGTAGCACGATATGCCATAAGTCTTATCCCAGTCAAGACGGGATTTCCCGTATTGACTCTTGTAACCAATATAATAGGAGCCGTCTTGATTGGATTTATAGTCGGTGTCACGAGTGACAAGGACGGGATTTCCGATAATACAGTTCTTTTTTGGAAGACAGGTGTTTGTGGTGGTTTTACAACATTTTCCACTTTTTCTCTTGAGGCCTTTAATTTATTTGAAAATAAGCAATATGCTGCCGGTAGTATATATGTTATATTGAGCAGTGGATGCTGTATATTAGGAATACTATGTGGGAAGAAGATTGCTTCTGTTATAAAGCTTTAGTCGATTATCTTTCAGTTTAATGCACGATGAGCAGAGAGGAGTGAACAATAGTCTTTCGATGCATTTCTTCCACAACTGCACCAGAAGATGTGGTTATGGAAAAATTGTAGACAAAGGCATTCGGTTATGTTACAGTAGGGATATAAAATTTCCACAACTTGCTCAAATTGATGCATTGTGGAAGAAAAGGCGGGAATTTATGATAGGAAGAGAAGAGGAAATAAAATATCTAAGATCGCTAAAAAGCGAGGAAGAATCTCAGTTTATAGCGGTTTATGGGAGAAGAAGGGTTGGAAAGACATATCTGATTCGAGAAAGTTTTGGATATGAGTTTACATTTCAGCATACCGGAGTAGGCAATGATGAGAAAAAGAGTGCTGAAACGCAGAAACAAGAGCAGTTGGATAAGTTTAGTGAATCTTTATCGGTGGCCGGATATGACTGTGGCAGAAGACTTAATTCCTGGGCAGAGGCTTTTAATGGGCTTAAAGAGGTAATAAAAAAATCAAATGAAAAGAAGAAGGTCATATTTATTGACGAACTGTCATGGATGGATACCAAGGACAGCGGTCTTGTAACTGAACTTGAGCATTTTTGGAATGGCTGGGTAACAGCGAGGAAGGAGAAAGATGTAATCTTGATCATCTGTGCATCCGCTACTTATTGGATCATGGAAAAAATAGTAAATGACAAGGGGGGATTTCACAACAGACTGACGGGACGGATTCATTTGAAACCATTCACATTGAAAGAATGTGAGGAATATCTTCGTGCAAAAAAAATACTGTTAAACAGACATCAGATTATCCAGTGTTACATGATTATGGGAGGGGTTCCATATTACTGGAGTTTGTTGAAGAAAGGAAAGAGCCTTCCTCAAAATATAGACGCGCTTTTTTTCGCGGAGGATGCGCCGCTTCGAAAAGAGTATACGAACCTGTACAGAGCCCTATTTAAAAAGCCGGATCAGTATATAAAGATAATAGAGGCATTGAGCGCTGAGAACAAAGGAATCAGCAGAGCAGACATATGCAAGAAAAC
>DFFQ01000081.1:2429-2610 GCA_002371025.1 Lachnospiraceae bacterium UBA3772
GGAATTGCCAGTTCAGGCGAATTTTCTAAAAAATTAAGAGAACTGGAGGACTGCGGATTTATACGGAGATATATACCTGATGGTTATAAGGAACGTAATGCAATTTTCCAATTGATAGACAACTATACACTTTTTTATCTAAGATTTTTAAAGAACAACACATATGATGAGCATTATTGGC
>DFFQ01000011.1 GCA_002371025.1 Lachnospiraceae bacterium UBA3772
TTGCTGACGGTGATACAAAAAAAGAGCAAAATTTGGCTCTTTTTTTATTTTTTAGATATTAGATATTGTTATTTCGTCAGAAAAAATGTATAATAAATCTGACGAGAGGGGTTTAAATATGCGAGATAAGTATCAGATTGAAATAGAAATGAAAATTAATAGTTTTGTTGATGGTTATGTTTTTTCTGCAAAAGATTTTACTGATATTGCAGATACGGATCCTACAAATAAGGCTTTATCAAGATTGAACGAATCCGGTAAAATACGAAGGATTATTCAAGGTATATATGATAAACCTATTTATAGTAAATTATTAAAAGAGTACAGTTCTCCCAATATTGAAATGATTGCAAATGCATTAGCTCGAAAATTCAGTTGGACTATTGCACCAGCAGGTGAAACTGCATTAAATTATCTTCATATGTCTACTCAGATTTCAAATAAATGGAGTTATATCAGTGATGGACCGTATAGAACGTATGATGTGGGAGATTATCAGATTGAATTTAAACATTGTGCTAATAAAGAAGTGTCTGGTAGAAGTCTTCTGACTGTTTCTATCATACAAGCATTAAAATATATTGGTAAAAACAATGTTTTGGAAGAAGATAAAAAGCGATTAGCTCTTACTATACCAGTTGAAGAAAAAAATCAGATTTTAGAAGAAGCTAAAACAACTACTTCATGGATTTATAAAATAATTAAGGAGGTATGTCTTGAAAAAAATAGCATTACTTGAAAAAATGATAGAGCAGTTCTTTTTTCTAGAACAGCTGAAAAAATAAATATGCATCCTTCTATTGTGGAAAAAGATTTTTGGGTGTGTTTTATGTTGGATCATTTGTTTCATGATTGTGCATATAAAGGAGCATTTGTGTTTAAAGGTGGAACTAGTCTTTCAAAGTCTTATCATGTAATTGAGCGCTTTTCTGAGGATATTGATTTAATACTTGATTGGAGAAAGCTTATAAATAATACAAATCCATGGGGGGAACGTTCGAAAACAAAACAGGATTTATATAATAAAACAATAAATGCAAATGCAGCGGATTTTTATAGGGAGGAACTGGTATCAACACTAAATAATGAACTGTCAAAGAAGCTATCCGAGAAGCCGTGATTAATTCATATGGACATCGTGTATATAATTAATACCTGGAATATTTGGAAAAAGCATACCATATATTCTAAAATGGAGAATTAACAGATACTATATATAGTATCAACTAAAGAACTCCTTTAATACAAAACTAATGGGAAGCACCTAAAATAGGGACTTCCCATTTTCTTCTTAGAATAAAGAATTCTCTTTTAATCTGCGTTGGATCATGTATGATTTGAATAAATTCGTCCCCATAAGTGGCAAAAAAAGAGAGTTATGGGGACGAATTGTTGACTTGCCGTAGGTGAATTGCTATACTTTGCATATGAAAGAAAGGAGACCAGTCATGGGAAAACAGGGATTTATTGGACGAGAAAAAGAGGTGGCTCTTTTAGAGAAGTATTATGCTTCATCCAAATCTGAAATGATAGCGGTATATGGGCGGCGTAGAGTAGGTAAAACTTATTTAATTAAAGAGACGATGGGTAAGCATTTTGATTTTGAATTTATAGGAATGCATAAAACTCCTGCTAAGATTCAACGTGAGTTATTTCAAAAACAGATAAATGGTCTTGTAGATTCAGATGCAAAAAATCCCAAAGACTGGTATGAGGCTTTTGATAACTTAAAAAAATATTTACTATCTCTTGGTAAAAGTAAAGTTGTAGTTTTTCTTGATGAACTTCCGTGGATGGACACTTTGAATAGTAATTTTCTTAGTGCATTTTCTTATTTTTGGAATACATGGGACAGCAAAAGAGCTCTTTTAAAACTCTTTGTATGTGGATCGGCAACAACATGGATGGTCGAAAAGCTAATAGGTGATCAGGGTGGATTGTATGGACGAGTAAGCCGTCCGGTATATCTTGCTCCCTTTTCCCTTGCGGAGACTGAAAGATTTCTCAATGATATAAAGAAGATGCATTATAACAGAATCCAGGTACTTGATACATATATGATTTTTGGTGGCATACCATATTACTTAGATATGCTTGATAATGATCTTCCGTTGTCAGTTAATGTAGATATATTGTTCTTTTCTGAAGAAGCTCCTCTTCGTACAGAATATGATTTTCTATTTCGATCATTATTTAAGAAAAGTGTAAGCTATCATAAGGTTGTGGAGTTTTTGGCTGAAAAACTTGAGGGGCAAACTAGAGAGGATATATTGACAGCATGTAAGATAGAAGGGGGAGAATTATCAACAGTTTTAAGTAATTTGAATTCCTGTGATTTTATACGAGTATATTCATACCCGTATAAAAAAGAAAAAAACAGGCTTTACCAACTTACAGATATGTTTACATTGTTTCATCTAAGATTTGTTCAAAGAAGTAATGGGCAAGATACAAAATATTGGACAAATTCTCTCCGTTCTGGAGAATATAACGCGTGGTCTGGTTATGCATTTGAACAGGTGTGTCTTCATCATATAGACCAAATTAAAGAAAAATTAGGTATATCAGGGATTTTAAGCAATGTTTATGCATGGAGAGAAAAGTCTTTTGTAGATAAAGATGGAACTAAATGGAATGGAGGACAAATAGATCTCGTAATCGACCGTGATGATAAAGTGATTAATTTGTGTGAGATGAAGTATTCTGTTGGTGAATATTCTATAAGTAAACAATATGCTGATAAAATCAGAGATAGAATGAGTTTATTCAATAAAACTGTAAAAACAAAAAAGGCATTGCGGACAACATTCATCACGACTCATGGTGTAAAAGAGGGAAAGCATAATGATATTGTTGATAATCAGATGACCGTTGAAAGTTTATTCCGGTAACATAATCGATTTGCCCCCATAACTAGCAAAAATGATGGGGTGTGGGGACAAATCGTAGAAGTATAAGAAAGCTGGTAAAACCGTTCATGTCAATAAAATGTCAACAAAAAGTCCTGAAACACAAAATAATAATTGGATTATATGGAAAATATATACCAGATATACTAACAAATAGAAGAGACAGATACTATATATAGGTGTCACTAAAGAATGATAATAATGAATTTGATTATAAAAGAAATTTGTTTTATTAAGGGGAGGAAAATATATGAGTATTTCAGCAAATGAAATAATTGAAATTGTGGAAAAATATGGCAAGAAAAGAAGTATAGCTATGGATTTTAAGGAAGGCGCGACAGAGCTTACTGACAGCAAGTTATCTGGAATTCCTTATTTACCAAAAGACAGCCAGTGGCCGCTTGATAAGAAGACAGGGGAGAAGCTTGTATTTATGCTGCAGGTTAATTTTTCAGAGGTTCCAAAGATGGAAAATTATCCAGAGAGTGGTATTATGCAGATTTTTATAGCAAACGATGACATTTCCGGGATTGATTTTGATGAGCCAGATAATCAGGCATCGTGGAGGATCATTTTTCATGAAAATATTGATAATGCGATGGAAGTAGATGAGATCAAAGCTTTAATGCCGGATTTAAATGAAGCTGAAGATGTAATGCTGCCATTTGATCCAAAAAAAGAGTACAAGGTAACATTTAAAGAGGAAATGCAGCTTCCAAGCATAGATACGCTTGAGTTCGACAAGATTTTTAAAGAGCATATTGGGGCGGCGTTTGGAATCGAAAGCGTAAGTGATCTAGATGACGCCGTGTCGGATGAATTATTTGATATATTATGTAATGGAGGAAGCAGGATTGGCGGATATCCATTTTTTACCCAGTACGAGATAAGAGAGGAAAATGATACGCATAAGCTTTTAATTCAGATAGACAGTGTTTACGATGATAAAATGGATATAATCATGTGGGGAGATTCGGGCGTGGCGAATTTCTTTATCACAGATGAGGATCTAAAAAATAGAGATTTTAGTCATGTGATCTATAACTGGGATTGCTGCTAAAATCGGATTAAAGGTATGGTAGGTATAAGCTATGTATGAGATGCAATCTCTAGCAAGCATTCAGCGCATTAGTCCTGTTGTTTTGCGGACGTTATACTAGATAAGGTGGATTTAAGGTATGGTATATAAAAATAAGAATATCAGATTTTATTATAGCGTAGCATTTACTGTTTTTATTATTGGAGCCATTTTAATGGCGCTGTCACTGCTGATTATCATTTTAAATTTAGCTCCAACAGCAAAAAAAATTAAAAATGAGCAGCATCTTGATACGGTTCTTCAGGATTCGGGAAATCATGCATCGAGAGTGGCATATTTTGATATAACAGAGGCGCCAATCTTTCTTGGAAAAGAGAAGAAAGCAAAGATTTACCTGATTTCAGATGGGAAGGAATATAGATTAGCCGAACTTGATGATAAGGAGTATAAGGAAATAAAGTCTCAGGTAGAGGCGGCGGGTTCTTACCGAATTGAGGGAATGACAGAGTACATTGTCGATTCTAAAGCAAGACAAAGCATTTCTTCAGCAGCTGGGAAGATTATTGACGAAAATGTATCTGTTTACAGTATGGATAAGATTTTCGGTGATGTATGTATCATTTGTGTAAAGATTAATTTTTTTAGCGTATTCTATCATGGAATTGGACTTGCCGGTGTCATTTTAGGGATAATCAGTGCGCTTCCGTTCTTTGGAGGACTATATGAGCTTAGAACTTCGAGAAAGGTTATATCTCTTAGCAACATTTCGGCGGATGATATTGATGAAGAAGCAAATAAAGAAGGTTCTATATGGCTTCATAGTCTGAGAATCTATCTTACAGAAAATATGGTGCTTGGTATTATCAGCGACGCTAAAAGTCATGAAGGCCAGGTGGCGCTTAAGTTTAATGAGATACAGCGAATTTATGGCTACAATAAGGTTGTTAATCAAGAAAATCCAACTAAAAATGCAAGGCACATTGTCGAGGCCGTGGCAACTGATGGAAATAAATATATCTTATCGGATGCGGAAATGTGGAAAGAGGGTTTAATGTCTGAAACAGAGGAACTTTTTTTGCATATTAAAGAAAAAAATCCGAATATCAAATGCGAGCCGGATGATGTGAAGTATAAAACTTTCAGGTTTAGATATGCGCTGGTAAACTCCGAAGGAAAAGAGCTTTCAAGCGAAAAGATAGATGATGATGCAAAGCAGGATATAGTGATGAAATTTGCTGAGTATAATCCACTGTATTATTTTAAACCTGCAGATGCTGTTATATCCATGAAGATAAGTTTCCCTACTGACGGAATAGTTGAGATAACTGCAGGCATTTGGGGAGATAAAGAGGTTGAGGTTGAAAAAGAATTATTTGATTCTCTAGAGCTTGAGTTTATGGATGGCTGGGACATAGATTACAGTGAAGATGACGATGATTACGATGGCGATGATGATGGCGATGATCACGATGATGATTACGATGGCAAGTATAGAGTTGAATTTAAAAAAGTAAGAGATGATGTAAATCCAGTAGGTTAACATAAAAATGGACCACTGCCCCCGGGACTATGGTCCATTCCCCGGGACTATGGTCCATTTTTAAGAAAAGTGAGGGATGGAAAATGATAAGTAATGATGAAACAACGGTTAGAGAACAATACAGCACTTCCGATAAATTGAATACCAGGATTTCAATCCATCAAAAGTATTCTACAAATAAGCAGGGCTTCGGGAACTGGATCTTTTCTAATTATGAGATAAAAGAAGGGATGTCAGTGCTTGAACTTGGATGTGGTACCGGAGAAATGTGGCTTGGAAAAGAGGATATTATCGATCGCTGCTCTCGGCTTATCCTTTCTGATCTGTCCGAAGGTATGATCCTTGCTGCAAAGGAAAAGCTTAAGGATACTCACAAGTCTGGTAAGATTGAGTATAAGATTGTTGATATTCAGGAGATTCCATTTTCGGATAAAAAATTCGATGTGGTTATTGCAAATATGATGCTTTATCATGTTCCGGACCTTTTAAAAGGACTTAAGGAAGTTCACAGGGTTCTTAAGGAAAATGGTACTTTCTATTGTGCCACTTATGGTGAAAATGGTATTTGCGAGCACGTAGAGCTGATGTTTGACGAGTTTCCTATCAGCAGTGCATACAATTATAATTTCACATTGCAGAATGGTGCAGATACATTGAAGAAATATTTTCCTGTGGTGGAAAAGCGATTATATGAAGATTCGCTGGACGTAACAAATGTAGATGACTTAATCGACTATCTCTATTCGCTTCCTAGTTTTTCGGATATTCAGGATAATCCGAGAGAGACACCTCGTTGCGTGCTTGAAAAGAATATGCGTGACAGAGTTCTTCATGTTCCAAAAGATTATGGAATGTTTATTGCTAGTACAACGTCCGCAAAATAACTGGAATGATGCGGCAAATGGTACACCTTGGTCCATTTTCCTTTGCAAAAGTGTAATAAAGTATGGGATTTTCCTTTGCAAAAGTGTAATGAAGTGCGAAATTTTCCTTTGTAAAAGTGTAATGAAGTATGGAATTTTCCTTTGTAAAAGTGTATTATAGTCATTAGAAAGGTGGGATTAATACTATGAAACGCTTAGTTTATGATAGTTTGTTAGAATGGAAAAATAAATCAGACAGAAAACCACTTATACTTAATGGCGCACGACAGGTTGGAAAAACATGGATACTTAAAGAATTTGGTTCTAAGGAATATTCAAATGTGGCATATATAAACTGTGATGAAACAAAAGAAATAAATACAATATTTTCTGATTTTAATACAGAGAGATTAATACGTAGTTTATCAATTTTATCTGGGGAGCCAATAAAACCAGGAACAACTTTGATCATTTTGGATGAAATCCAAGTAGTCCCTGCGGGATTAACAGCCTTAAAATATTTCTGTGAAAATGCGCCTGAGTATCATTTGGCAGTAGCAGGTAGTTTATTAGGAATAGGGCTGCATGAAGGCACAGGATTTCCGGTTGGAAAAGTGGATGAAATAAATCTATATCCGTTGTCATTTAAGGAGTTTTTGATGGCTCTTGGTAAGGATATTATTATTTCAAATATTGAAAGCCATAGATGGGATGAACTTTCTTCATTTGATGCTTTATTTACGGATTTATTACGACAATATTATTATGTTGGCGGCATGCCTGCAGTTGTTAAGGCATATATTGAGAATAAAGATGTGTTTGAAGTAAGAAATATTCAAAATCAAATATTGGCAGATTATAGACGGGATTTTTCTAAGCACGTTCCAGCTGAAATTTTGCCAAAGGTAAATATGGTTTGGGATTCAATTCCAGGTCAATTAGCAAAAGAAAATAAAAAATTCATTTATAGTGTTCTAAAAAAAGGGGCAAGAGCTAAAGAGTTTGAAAATGCAATTCAGTGGTTAGTTGATGCAGGTCTTGTTTATAAAGTATTAAGAGTATCAAAGGTTGAAAAACCTCTTAAATTTTATGAAGAATTTGATACATTTAAGTTATTCTTAGTTGATCTTGGTCTGTTAGGTGCAATGTCTGACGTGGATTCAAGAGATGTGTTGATAAATAATAATGCTTTTGTTGAGTACAAGGGAGCATTTACAGAACAGTATGTATTGCAGGAATTAAAATGTCTGGGTAAGAAAGTTTATTATTATTCTAAGGATAGAGCAACGCTTGAACTTGATTTTTTGATCCAGAATTACAATGTTTATCCTATAGAAGTTAAAGCTGAGGAAAATCTTAAATCAAAAAGTTTAAGAACTATTTATGAAAGCAATGATAAACTTAAACCAGTAAGGTTTTCTATGGCGAAATATAGAGAGCAGGATTGGATGGTAAATGTGCCGCTATATCTTGCTGCTGAATGGGTAAAGTCAGCTGAATGAAAAAAATGTTAGTGAGGATTTTAAGAAATGTGGGGGATGAGAAATGATACGTAAGGCGGTTGTTGATGATTTTGAAGAAATTCATAAAATATGTGAAATTGATCTAGGTTACATTTGCGATAAGGACCTTTTAAAGAAAAGGTTAGAAGAATTAGATCCTGCAAGGGAGTGCGTTCTTGTGGGGATAATTGATGGCAAGGTGGTTGGATTTATTCATGTTGAGCGGTATGAGGTTCTTTATGCGAAAAGCATGTGTAATGTGCTTGGCCTTGCGGTAGCTAAGGAATATCGAAGAAAAGGAGTTGGAAAAGAGCTCCTTCATGAAGCTGAAAAATGGGCCAGGGCATGTGGCATTTCAATGATGAGACTTAATTCGGGAATTACTAGAAAAGAGGCCCATTTGTTTTACAGGAACAATGGATACGGTAGTGAGAAAGAGCAGTTGAGGTTTATTAAGGAAATTCAGTAGGTTAGGGCAAATAAATATTGATATATTATTTTAGATAGTGCTAAAATGATGCTTGGTGTGACACACACATTAAACTATATTTTTGGAGGAGAATTTTAATATGGAAGTGAAAGATTCAGTAAACAATGCGGTTAGCAACCAGTGTCTGTTTCCCATTACGATCAATCAGGAGTTAGAAGAAAAATTTGTTAAGAAGTCAAAGTCCAGTGCAGTAGTGCTGATACCTGTGTCTATCATAGTAGTGATCATTGTATCAGTTTTGTTATATTTATGCTGGACTTATTTAGGACGTGTCAGAATAGGCTGGTTTTTGCTTATATGTTACCTTTTTCCTTTTTATGCTGTTTATAATTTGTTTTCAACATTGAAGGCAATAAAAAGGCATGATTATCAGTTCTTCGCTGGTGAAATACTTGGTAAGACAGAAAATAATAATTATGTAGTTAAGGGCCTTGAGGACCAGAAGATTGCTATTTTATTTGGAAAGAAAGAGTATAGACAGGGAGAAAGAACAATTGTTGCCAGATTAAAGGATGAGCTTAATTTAATCTCAGCAGATTGATAGTTGACATAAAAATGGACCATAGCCCCCGGGACTATGGTCCATTTCGGAGATAAATAATGGATATACAGATTGTAGAAGATGACAGATCATTAAGTGATGGAATTGAGATCACGCTGTCAGATGGTTTAAATATATTTCATAAAGAATATCTGATAAATGATGCCATGCAGGGTTTTGATAAATATGGAGATAAGTTATCGCTGATCATTTTAGATCTTAATCTTCCGGATGGCATAGGTTATGATTATTTAAAGTTTGTTCGTGAAAGAAGCGAGGTTCCGGTGCTTATCCTTACAGCAAATGATCTTGAGATGGATGAAGTGAAAGGGCTTACTTTGGGAGCAGATGATTTTATTACAAAACCATTCAGTCTGGCGGTTCTTCGTGCAAGGGTAAATGCTCTTACCAGAAGAAATCGCAATATGAATGCTGCTGGGACAGTAAATAGTCTTTTTTATGAGTTGGACGACATGACATTTGACTTTGAGAAGCTTTTGTTTAAGAAGAATAATGAAGAGCTTTTTCTTAGTTTGAATGAGCAGAAATTACTTAAGGTTTTTCTTGATAATAAGGGAAGAATTCTTACACGTGATATGCTTATGAACAGAATCTGGGGAAATGATGGCGATTTTGTTGATGAGAATGCTCTTTCAGTTACTATCAATCGTTTGAGAAGCAAGATAGATAAGGATAAAACAAAAAAACATATAAGCACTGTCTATGGACAAGGCTATAAGTTTGAGTAGATCCAAAAGGAAATATAGATGTTTAATAATAGAACAATAAAAAGGCTTGAAGAGATGCTGGATTCAGCGGTGGATGGAACATTTGTGGAAAGCAGCTATGATGAAAGCAGGATGTCGCGGCTGGAGTCCAGATGGAAAGAATTCCTGGGGAGTTCGGTTTTATCTAATGCAAATCTTGAAGCAGAGCGTCACAGGCTTGAAGAGTTTATATCCGATATATCACATCAGACCAAGACTCCCATGACAAATATCAGGATGTACACTGAGCTTCTTATAGAAGAAGCGGCGCTGGGAAATGATGCTTCTATTCAAAAGATAAAAAAATATGCTGATCTTATAAAAAGTCAGAATGAAAGGCTTCAGTTCCTGATAGATTCCCTTACAAAACTCTCCAGACTTGAGAGCGGTACTCTGGAAGTTGTAAAGCAGGAAAATGAAGTTGATGAACTGATAGAGGCTGCTATATCTTCAGTCAGTGCCAAGGCTAAGATTAAAAATATCAAAATCCAGCATAAGAAAGAAAATGGAGCCGTAGCTTCATTTGATATGAAATGGACTTTGGAAGCCTTGATAAATGTGCTTGATAATGCGGTTAAGTATTCGCCAGAAGGAAAAAAGATTGAAGTCTATACTGAAACTTATGATATGTATCAGGCCATTCATGTAATAGATGAAGGGCAAGGTATCTCTGAAAATGATATGGCAAAGATCTTCGGAAGATTCTACAGAGGCAGTGAGGTTCAGCAGGAAGAAGGTGTCGGAATCGGGCTTTATCTTACAAGAGAGATTCTTTCAAAAGAAGATGGTTATATAAAAGTAATTCCAAATAATAAAAGAAAAGGTGGCGAACTTGTAGTTTATCTGAAAAGATAAAAAACATCGCCCAATTATTGTGGACGAAAAACAACTCCCTCCAGCGGGCTAAAAATGCCCTTTGGAGGGAGTTATTTTTTTGTAACAGCAATTCTTTCTAGATTGAAAGAATTGGGAAATATTCTGGTAAGAATCATTTGATATATTAAATCCTGCAAAAAGCAGATAGTTCTTAAACATAAAGAATGCTTTACAGGAGGATATAAAAAATGAAGAAAGTAAAGAATAAAAAAGCCATATCGAATCTTGCTTTTAGTACAGTAAAGTCAAATATAAATAAATATTTAGTTTTAGTGGCAGCGGTGATATTAACAACACTTCTTTTCTCATCACTTTTTACGGTGGGAGGAAGTTTAATAAGAGAAACACAGCTTTCAACCATGAGGCAGATCGGAACAACTTATCATGCAGGATTAAAAAATCTTAGCAAACAGGAATATGAGCAGGTAAAAAATGATCCCATAGCAAAAGACCTGTCCTACTGTATTATGATTGGTTACATTTCAGATGATTCATTAAATAAGCTTCCTACAGAAGTTTATTATGCTGAAGAAAACAATGCAAAAAAATGTTTCTGTTACCCTGAGGTGGGTAATCTTCCATGCAAGGAAAATGAAATTGTTACCAGTGATCTTGTTCTTGATAGTCTTGGTGTCCCAGCGGAAGTTGGAAGCAGATTTAAGATCAATCTTTTGATAGATGGAAAAGAAGTTTCTGAGGAATTTGTCCTCAGCGGTTATTTCCACGGAGATAAGGTTGCAAAGGCGCAGACCGCTTTAGTATCAAAGGAACTTCAGGAAAGAGTAGCACCTGCAAGAAATATTACATATCCGGAACGTGAAGATAATAGCATGGCAGGCTGGATAAATGTATATTTTGATTTTAATAATAGTTTAAATATTGAAGATAAAGTCGTATCACTTATTGAAAGAACAGGAATTAGAAATGATGTTGATTATGGAATCAATTATGCATATGTAGGTTATGATATAGATCCTTCCATGGCCATAGTTTGTGGACTTATGCTGGTAACATTTTTCATCGCAGGATATCTTATTATTTATAACATTTTCGATATCAATATCATTTCCGATATGCAGGAATACGGACTTCTTAAGACAATCGGAACAACAGGAAAACAGCTTAAGAAGATTGTATTTAAGAGAGCAACCTTAATTTCACTTATAGGAATTCCAGTGGGACTTATTCTTGGAGTAGGGGTAGGGGCATTTATCCTTCCATTTATCTCAGGACAGATGAATACCATGAGTGTTGGCAAGGGTGAAGTATATATTAATATCTGGATCATTTTAGTATCAGCATTTTTTTCTTATATTACAGTAATAATCAGCGCTAAAAGGCCATGCAAAAAGGCTTCAAAGGTATCTCCAATCGAAGCTCTCAGAAGTTCTAAGGAGGCTCAGAATAGTGGCAAGAGAGGAAAGAAGCTTACCATAGTAATTCTTTCATTATCACTTGCTTTGATAATTCTTAATGGAGTTGTAGGACTGGTAAGCGGTTTTAATGTAAATGAGTTTGTTAAGAGTGACATTGTATCAGATTTCAGCATTCAGGCTGCGTCACTGGATAATGTATCAGCTTCATTTCATGAAACAGATGGCGTTGATGCAGACATGATAGAAATGATAAAGAATAAGCCGGGGGTAAATGAAATCGGAAAATTATACATTTCTACATTTTGGCAGGAGTTTTCAGAGGAGAGCTGGAAGAAGTTAGAAAATGGCTTCTTTAAAGATGAGGCTGTAGTTGAGTGTGTGAATTCATGCTACACCAGCGGAAGTTATGATTATAACGCATGCATGGCGGACTATAGAAAATCCAGGACTATAGAGGGTAATACCTATGGAATGGATGAATATGCAACAGGAAAGCTTAATGTAATAGAGACTCTTAATGGTTCAGATAAGATTGACTGGGAAGAGTTTAATTCAGGAAATTATGTTCTTGCAACAAGATGGACTATTGATGGTTATTATTATCAAAACTTTCTTGAGCCGGGGGATAAAGTACAGATCAGAAGTCATAATCCAAAGTATGCAAAAGTAAGTGCGGAAGCTATTCAGGTTGGAAATAAGACAATATATGAAAGTTATGAAAATGCACCTGTTAAAGAATACACAGTTTATGCAGTAGTTGATATTCCTCAGGCAGTCATTTACAAAGTATCGAGTTATATTCAGCTTGATTACATTCTTCCAGAGAGTGAATACCTTAACTTAGAAGGCGATAAAGGCGCCATGAGAATCTTAGTGGATGTTGATGATGATAAGGAAGAATCATTTGAAAAATGGATCAAGGAATATACTACTTCAGAAAATCCAGCTATGGACTATGATTCAAAGAAAAGTGTGGCAGCGGAATATAAATCACTTAGCGATACGATTGAAACAGTCGGCGTAGTTCTTGCAGTTATTCTCGGCCTTATCGGACTTATGAATTTTGCAAATACAATAGTTACATCTATTATCGTAAGAAGCAGGGAACTTGCAATGCTTGAGGCTGTTGGAATGACAGGAAAACAGCAAAGACACAAGCTTATGAAAGAAGGATTTACATATTTTATCTGGACTACAGTGGTATCACTGGTGGTTTCATCAATAATGAATATTACAGTGATCAGATACCTGGCAGATGAGCTTGGAATGTTTGTGTGGAGATTTACCCTTCTGCCATTAGCAGCAAGTCTTCCATTTATCTTAGTAATGATAGTGATAATACCAGTCGTGGCTTACAACAGACTCAGCAAGCGAAGCGTAATCGACAGATTGAGAGTAGAGTAATATTATTTTTAGTTAACATAAAAGTGGACCTAGGTCCCGGGGAGTGTGGTCCATTTTTATGTTAACTTTTTTTGGGAGGTCGCAACTTTTTTTCCGAGATTAATTTTATGTATAAATGTATCATGTAAACAGCAGATACGGATATGACAAATTTTAAATATTCTGGCAGCTATGTGGATTTACTTTTTTAACTTTGTGGGTTCGAATCCCACCGGTTTCCAAGTGAAACTGTAGCTCAATGGTAGAGCAATCAATTCGCAAATATCGCCAGATGATTTCACAGCTAGTGGCACCGCTTACTTTTAAATTGGTTACTGCGGTTCGAATCCGTGATAGTGGTACGATAAAAGTGAAAGATAAAGAGGAAAAAAAGATGATGAATGGAATTTATAAGGATTACTTATTTGATAAGTACATACTTGTTGGAAAGAAGAAAGAAGAAAATGCTGAAAATAGAATTGCAACATTTTTTTCTCTTTTAAGACTTTATAACGTAAGAATCATAAAGGGGGAAGAATATCTTAGCCAGGAAATGATTCTTTATACAGCAGAAAGACTCGGCAAAAATGTTTCTGAGCCATTTTACAAAGGGTTTCCTAAGTCAGTAAGAAAATTAAGCCGTCGTGGATTACTTATCGACCAGTTCTTTGCTTATGCGAGAACCTATGGTTTAGGCCATTTTATGGGGGATGAAATTCATTCATTATTTGAAGAGAAAATTGTAAGAGAGAATTTTAAAGAAGAGGCAGAGATTAAGGATTTTAGTATCATTTCCGAAGAAGAGGCAAATGAAATCCTTTGCGATAAAGCAAGGGACCTCCTTTTGTCTACCAGACCTTTAAGTGAGAAAAACTATGAATTAGTTAAGAATGTTATCCTTGATTTCGATCCTAAGATTACAGAAATTGCATCCAGAAATACTGCGGTGAAACTGCTTAGAGACACTAGAGATGTGAGATTTGCAGATCATTTATATCTTTCTGATATGATAAGATTTTTGGATGAGCTGACTCACTATGAGTATAAGAATTCGGCTATGAATAAGCTGAATTTAAAGAACCAGGATAGAAAATTTATCACGACTTTGATTGACAGATTCTTTCTTCTGAATAAATGTGACTTAAGAAACTGCTTTGAAAAGAAGAAAATCTGGAATGGGCTGCTTCATCATATTCATTACAAGCCAAAAACAGAAAAATCAAGAGAGTTTGTAAATGCCATCAGATCAGATAAAAATTTATCTGTATATTCTGAATTTGAGAAAATGATGGAAAATGAAGATATAATCGGTGCGGTGGACTGCCTTAAGAAAAATAAGGGAGCCGCAGCAATACTTAGAAATATGAATTACATTTTAAGCAGGTGTAATAGTACTGAGGAAGTTGAATATGTATTTGATAATATGGGAACAAAAAATGGAATTGTTCTTATGCAGCTTTTAATACAGTATTCAAATTTTAAGGATGATAGTAAGGATAACAAGGCGCGTACTTTCAAATTTACAAAGTATAACGAATTGATTGTTCATAGTGAAACAAAATATGAAGTTGAAAAAAGAAGATCCTATATTTCAAAGGAAGAGGCAGATATACTGGTTGAAAAGATAAAGAATAATCTGAGAGACATTTATAGGAATAAGCTTGGTAAGGTTTATATCGAGAAGGGAATGGAGTATTATGCTCTTCCAATTCAGGATACTGCGACTCAGTCAGGACTTGGAGTTCTTACAAGGGGATCTCGAATTGCTATTGGGGAAACTAAGAAGCTTCGAGCTTTCACTTATTGGGAGAAGGTAAATGACATAGATCTTTCGGTATTTGGGCTGGATGAAAATGGCACTCAGACTGAGTTTTCCTGGAGAAATATGTATAAAAATCAGTCGGAGGTCATAACTTATTCTGGAGATCAGACAAGAGGATTTAACGGGGGCTCGGAATATTTTGATATTGATCTGGAGAAGTTTAGAACTAAGTATCCTGAAATGAGATATCTTATTTTTTGCGATAATGTTTATTCAGGGTTACATTTTAAGGACTGCGTCTGCAGAGCAGGCTATATGTTAAGAGATAAGGAGGACTCTGGCAAGGTTTATGAACCCAAGACTGTAAAGTCGGCGTTTAATATAAACTGCGAAAGTACATTTGCATATCTCTTTGGTTTGGATCTTGCAAAAAATGAATTTATCTGGCTTAATATGGCAAGACAAAGTGAGTCGAGGATCGCAGGAGAGAGTAAAATGGCTTTTCTCATGGACTACTTAAATGTTACTGATATTTTAAACATGAAGAATTTCTTTGAAATGCAGGCCAGCGAGCTGGTTGATGATAAAAGAGAAGCTGATGTGATCGTAACAAACAGGAGTCTTGGGGATGAAGAGATAGCAAAAAACGCACAGGTAATAATAGAATATGATATCGAAAAGATGCTATCTCTGATGAATTAAACTGACAGATTTTATGAGTCACACACCCGTGTGGCTCATTTTTTAGTTAACATAAAAGTGGACCTAGGTCCCGGGGAGTGTGGTCCATTTTTATGTTAACGAGTCGTGGGATTTTCCTCTGGAAAAGTGTATAATCATATTTGGAGAGGTGTATAAAGGAGGCTTAAAATGAATAAGATTTTAATACAGCTTGAAAAATATATGTATGATAGTTTGAAGCTCAAGGTGCCAAACGTAAGCAAGGGCAATCTTGAAAAGGATGGAGCCATTTTTTATATGAATGGGAAAAATGGAACTGAGTTCGAATGGTTTGTTAATGACCACTTTCCATGTTTTTTTATTTTTTATAATGATGAAGAGAATCTGGGTGCCGTTAAGGCAATTCTTTATAAAAATGGAGATTTGCTCGTTTATGTATATGGGGAAAATGGGCATTCAGAGCCAGAACGATTGGATTATAAAATTGAAGTAGAGGAGAAGGAGTTACTTAATCTGGCGGTTTCATTTAAGAAAAATGCAGATGAAAAAAGAGTTTGGGATGAAGATATCACGATGATTGAAAATGATACATTTCCAGATGAAAAAGCGCTGGAAGAATTTGTTTCCCATCAGAAAGACTATGAACCAATAAGAGAGCGGATTCTTCTGCTGAGTAAAACAGCAATTGTTTCTAAGAAGGTTCGTGAAGGAAATTGGATGATTGGTTATGGAATGCGAAGCGAACCAACTAGAGAAAGGGATAGCGGATGGTATTTTTGTGTGGGCGATGAGGACGAGGAATATGTCAACAATCCTGAAAACCTTGAATTGTGGATGGTTAATTCAGTGCTTATGCGGGATCCTGAGGTAAGAGAGTTTATCGAAGCTCCATATGGAACTGCCATAATCAGGGTTGCTCCGGACAAATTTGAAGTGGATAAGATGGATAAGGAAATATTTATTTCACATAGAGGATAAGGAGACCTAAAATGATTTTTTTTCAGTCAGATTATAGCCAGGGCGCGCATCCTAAGGTGATGGAAGCGTTGATTAAGACAAACTTAGAGCACACTGTGGGATACGGCGTGGACGAGCACTGCGCACATGCGGCAAAAATAGTGAAGGAACTTATTGGAAACGAGGACTGTGATGTCTATATGATGGTGGGAGGAACGCCATGCAATGTCACAGTTATCGCAGCGGCTTTGAAGCCTTACGAAGCAGTGGTAGCAGCACGTACCGGCCACATTTATAGTCATGAAACTGGCGGTGTTGAGGGCACTGGACATCGCATAATTACCATGCCAGGGGTGGATGGGAAAATGACACCTGCCCTGATCGATGCAGCCTGGACGGAGTATGAAGACGAACATACGGTACTGCCTAGAATGGTCTACATTTCACAGCCAACTGAGATTGGAACAATCTATAGTAAGGCCGAAATGGAAGCTTTATCAAAGAAGTGTAAAGAGCGAAATATGCTATTTTATGTGGATGGGGCGAGACTTGGATCAGCGCTTACCTGCAAGGAAAATGATTTATCGATAAAGGAGTTGGCAAAACTAGCAGATGCATTTTATATTGGTGGAACTAAAAATGGAGCTTTGTTTGGAGAAGCGCTGGTTATCAGAAATCCGATCATTGGTGAAAACTTCAGATATATGATCAAGCGTCAGTGCAATATGCTGGCCAAGGGACGCCTTATGGGAGTGCAGTTTGAAGCACTGCTTGAGGGTGGTGAGGATAGCATTTATTTTGAAATGGCAAGGCACGCCAACGAATTGGCAGAGAAGCTTAGAGACGGGCTTCTTAGCATGGGCGTGGAGTTTTATAGCGATTCCCCAACAAATCAGATTTTTCCAATCCTTCCACGACCTGTAGTAGATAGACTTAAAAGAGGGGTTGCTTTCCATGAGTGGGCCCCGGAAAAAGACGGCATGGTGCCAATCAGACTAGTGACTGGATGGGGCAGCACCGAAGTAGAAGTAGATACATTTTTGGCCCATGTAAAGATCATGCTGGGAATGAATCTTAGTTGACATAAAAATGAGCCACTGCCCCCGGGACTATGGTCCACTTTTATGTTAACCAGGAGGCGAGAGCTGCCGCAGAATTTGAGGGGATTAAGATGATATTTTTTAAGGATACTACTGATAAAAATGAAGATAAAATAAAGAAAATGGGCGAAAAGCTGCTTCAAGGGGATGTCAGATCTCTTGCGTGGCTTTACGAGGAGATTGCTGTTAGGGATGCAAAAATAACAAATAGAGTTGCGGATTATATCAAAACATATATGAGTGGGCTTAACGCAGGGCAATTGATCCACTTAAATGAGTCTTTCAGGGAAATAACCTCCATGGATTGGGTTATTGATTGGAAAAATGTGAATCTGGATCATGTTGAAAAACAGATAAAAGATAAAGAAGCATTTTTATGGGTAGCAAGACTTGGAACATTTCATCCAAATGGGTTTTTCAGGGAGAAATGTATCCGCAGATTGTTAAATGATAAGGAGTCGGTAGCATTTATTATTCTAAGATTAAATGACTGGACCAGGGTTATAAGGACTTTAGCCGCAAATGTTACTGATACGTTTAAAATACTGTCTATTGATGAGATTTTTGGAGTACTACCATTTCTAAGCAAGGTAGAAAATGGAAATCGTAGGGACTCTGAAGTTATAAGAAATATAAATGAATGCATCTCAGACAGGGTTAAAGAGAACCTGTCAACATATGATCTTGGAAAAATAAAGAGTTTTGAAATGGCTGCAAGAAGAAGGATTTATAAGCTTTTCCTTGAGAATAAGTTGATAGATTGTGATGCAATTAATAAACTTATCAGTAATGAAAAAAATTGTCAGCTTCAGGTATGTTTGCTGTCTTGTTATATAAATAACTATGACATTTCCATGGAAGAATTGGATGAGTATATTGATCATAAGAGTGAAGTGGTACAAAAATTTGCCATAGAATATAAATCCCATATTACCCATAATAGCTGGGATGGACTTGAGGAAAAACTCATTTCAAAATCAGCCGGGCTTAGAAGTTCGGTAAGATTTATCCTTCAAATGAAATCATCTGTCGATATCAGACAGTTTTACCTTGATAGGCTTGATACGGAGGCAAGAAACATTTGTATTCTTGGACTTGGGGAAAATGGAAATGAAAATGATGCTGATGTTTTAATGAGATTCCTTGAATCGGATGATGCTGGCGTTGTGAAAAGGACGCTGCATGCCATAGGTATGCTTAAGAGGGAGAAAGCGGCGGATATTTTTTGGAAGTATCTGCAGGATAAACGGCTCAGCGTGATGTGCCAGGCTTATAGAGAGATTATGGCAAATGATATTCGATATGGTGCGAAGGATATTTATGAGCTATTTACTGAGACTGATCCGGTTGAATTGAAGAGAAAACTTGCTGCGATGCTGGTAAAGGAAAAATATTGGGACAGGCTGCCATATATCATTTTGCTTTATTCACATGAAGATGAGATAATACGTAATAAAATTCGAATTGGTTTAAATGGCGTTAGTATGTATGGTACCATTTTAAAGGAAAATGCTGACTGGGTAAGAGCATTACTCAGTGATTCAAGCTTCAAAATCCCTGAAAGAACAAAGCAAAATATATTACTGTGCATGAAGTATGCATGTAAAGAATGAATCTAGTTAACATAAAAGTGGACCATGGTCCCGGGGGCAGTGGCTCATTTTTATGTTAACCGGTTTGGAGTTAGTGAATGATAAATTATAAAAAAAGGGAGGCTTTTAGATATGATTAAAGTTTATTGCTATGCGAAGTGTACAACTTGTAAGAAAGCACTTAAATGGTTAGATGACAACAAAATCAGTTATGAAGAGATTGATATTAAGGGAAATCATCCTGATGAGAAGACAATTAGAGAGCTTCATAAAAAAAGTGGACTTCCTTTAAAACGTTTTTTTAATACCAGTGGACAGTTATATAGAGAAATGGAACTTTCCAAGAAACTTCCTGAAATGAGTGAGGATGAAATGTATAAAATACTATCAAGCGATGGAATGCTTGTTAAACGTCCGCTCCTTATTACAGATAAAACTGTAATTCCGGGATTTAAGGAAGAAACATGGAAGGAAGCAACAAAATAGGCCATACGTTTTATGCAGGTACATGGCCATATAATTAGTTAACATAAAAATGGACCATGGTCCCGGGGGCAGTGGCTCATTTTTATGTTAACTTGACTTGCTTTATAACAGGAGAAATAAATGTCATTAGAAGATAAGAGACGCGCAATATTAGCATATGGACTTAGCTTTCCTGATACATACCAGGACGCTCCATTTCATGATGATAATTGGCAGCTTGTGAGATATAAAGGAAATAATAAGGCTTTTCTTTGGACCTATGAAAAGGATGGATACATGAACCTGAATTTAAAGGTGGATCCCGATAAGGCTTATTTTTGGAGAAGTATCTATAAGTCCGTAATTCCAGGCTATCATCAGAATAAACTGCATTGGAACACTGTGATTTTGGATGGGAGTATTCCAGAAGAGGATGTTGAATTGATGGTCGCTGAGAGTTATGAGCTGATCAGCTATTCACCTGCAAAGATAATATATGATGTAGTTAAAATGATACCTTACGGAAAGGTTGCAACTTACGGCCAGATTGCAGAGCTCGCAGGAGATAAAAAAATGGCAAGAGCGGTAGGAAATATTTTGCATAAAAATCCGGATCCGGATAATATTCCTTGTTTTAGAGTCGTTAATTCTAAAGGCGAATTGTCAGGTGCATTTGCTTTTGGTGGAGCAAAAAAACAGGAAGAACTCCTTTTGTCAGAGGGAGTCGAAGTTATAAATGGAAAAGTTGATTTAAAGAGATTTCAGTGGACATAGGTTAACATAAAAATGGACCATGGTCCCGGGGGCAGTGGCTCATTTTTATGTTAACCGAGTTGACGCCAGTGAATGATTGGGAGGAAATATGCCATTTCAGATAATTCGTAATGATATTACAAAAGTAAAAGCAGATGCCATTGTTAATACGGCAAATCCCAAGGTTGATGTTGGCAGTGGAGTGGATTATGCGATTTATAAGGTGGCGGGGATGGAAAATCTCCTGGCTGAACGTGAAAAGATTGGCGAGCTTTTGCCCGGTGAAGCCGGAATTACGAAGGCTTTCAACCTCGATGCGAAGTTTATCATCCATGTGAGCGGGCCTCATTGGGAAAATGCCAGCAAGGGTGAAGAAACTATCCTTAGAAAATGTTATGATAAAGCTTTAAATCTTGCTGCTGAAAATGGATGTCAGTCCATCGCTTTTCCCGTGCTTTCGACAGGAACTTATGGATTTCCGCAGAAGATAGGCATTCAGATCGCGGTAGATTCTTTCACGGCGTTTTTGGAAGACCATGAAATGGAAATAACCCTTGTTGTTTTCGGCGATGAGTCTGTTAAGGTTTCTGGCGAGATTGTTGAAGAAGTATCAAGCTATATAGATGATAGCTATGTGAAAATGGCTCTTGCAAGCGAAGAGATTCCTCAAAGCCAAAAAGAAAGGATGCGTATTTACGGGGAATCATCTGAGGATCGCAAAGATATGCAGGCCGCAGAAGATGAGGA
>DFFQ01000072.1 GCA_002371025.1 Lachnospiraceae bacterium UBA3772
GATGATATGGATCAGCTTCGTCAGGGTATCGGACTTCAGGCTTATGGTTCAAGAGATCCAGTAGTTGAATATAGAATGAAGGGCTTTGAGATGTTCCAGGATATGAACAGAGCCATTCAGGAAGATACAGCAAGACTTATCCTTCATGTAAGAATTGAAGAGAAGGTTGAACGTGAGCAGGTTGCCAAGGAAACAGGAACCAATAAGGATGATACCGTTAAGAAGGATCCTGTTAAGAGAAAAGCTAAAAAGATAGGCAGAAATGATCCATGTCCATGTGGATCAGGTCTTAAATATAAGAACTGTTGCGGAAAAAATCTCCAGTAATCAGGAGAAAGTTAGGAGTTTTTTAGAATGCTTGAACTTGACGAATATAAATTTCGTTATGGTGAATACAAAGGCCCTCTCGAAGAGATGAAACAAAATCTCGATGTAGTGGGTAAACAAAAAAGAGTAGATGAACTTGAAGAGGCTATGCAGGCTCAGGGATTCTGGGATGATATCGAGAATAGCGGCAAAGTCATGAAGGAAGTTAAGAATCTTAAGACAACTATTGAGGACTTTAAGAAGATTAACTCTGAATATGAAGATATTGGCGCTATGCTTGAAATGGCTGAGGAAGAAAATGATGATGATCTTACTGTGGAAGCAGGAGAAATGCTTGATAATTTTGTAAGGGAATTTGAAACATTTAAGATTGAAACACTTCTTTCCGGTGAGTTCGATACTAATAACGCAGTTGTTACTCTTCATGCCGGTGCTGGTGGAACTGAAAGTTGTGACTGGTGCAGTATGCTTTTCCGTATGTATACAAGATGGGCAGATAAGCACAAGTTTACGGTTGAGGTTTTAGATCAGCTGGATGGTGATGAAGCAGGAATAAAAGCAGTTACATTTCAGGTAAATGGATATCATGCTTATGGTTACTTAAAAGCAGAAAAGGGCGTTCATAGACTTGTCCGTATATCTCCTTTTAATGCGGCCGGTAAGAGACAGACTTCATTTGTGTCTGTGGATATCATGCCTGAAATTGACGATAATATCGAGATTGAGGTTAATGATGCGGATCTTAGGATTGATACTTATAGATCCAGTGGTGCTGGTGGACAGCATATCAATAAGACTTCATCTGCGATAAGAATTACACATCTTCCAACTGGCATTGTGGTAACGTGTCAGAATGAAAGATCTCAGCATCAGAATAAGGATAAGGCTATGCAGATGTTAAAGTCTAAGCTTTATCTTCTTGAACAGCAAAAGAATGAGGAAAAGCTTTCTGATATCCGTGGTGAAGTTACGGATAACGGATTCGGCAATCAGATACGTTCTTATGTTCTCCAGCCATATACTATGGTTAAGGATCATAGAACAAGCTGTGAAGTTGGTGATGCTGGAAGGGTTCTGGATGGAGATATCGATCCATTTATCAATGCTTATCTTGGGTGGATCAATGCTGAAAAGAACAAAACAGAGTAACACGCATACATAGTGTATGTATTATTAAGAAATGAGAGGTGCTAAAGTGGTTAACGTTGCGATTCTTGGATATGGTACTGTAGGCTCAGGGGTATATGATGTAATAACAAGAAACAATTCCCATATAGGTAGACGCGCAGGTAAAGACATTAATGTTAAGTATGTTCTTGATCTTCGTGATTTCCCTGGAGACCCAGCTGAAAAGATTCTTGTGCATGATTTCGATACAATCTTAAATGATGACGATGTTGATATTGTAGTAGAAGTCATGGGTGGCGTTGAACCAGCTCATACATTTGTAAAGAATGCACTTCTTCGTGGTAAGAGTGTCTGCACATCAAATAAGGAAATGGTTGCCAAGTTTGGTGCAGAATTACTTGAGATTGCTAAAGAAAAGAATAGCAATTTCGTATTTGAAGCTTCTGTTGGTGGTGGTATTCCTGTTATCCGTTCAATTAATGAGTCACTTACTGTGGATCATTTTGATGAGATTTCAGGTATATTAAATGGAACAACAAATTACATCTTAACAAAGATGGATAAGGAAGGCCTTGCTTTTGATGCGGTACTTAAAGACGCTCAGGATAAGGGATATGCAGAAAGAAATCCGGAAGCTGATATCGAAGGATATGATGCTTGCCGTAAGATTGCAATCCTTGCTTCTCTTTGTTATGAGAAACAGGTTGATTTTGAAGACATTTATACAGAAGGTATTACAAAGATTTCAAGTGAAGATTTTGCTTATGCAAGAAAGCTTGGTTATTCCATCAAGCTTCTTGGTACTGCAAGAAAAATAGATGGTAAGGTATATGCCATGGTTGCTCCATTTATGCTAGATGAGGAGAATCCTCTTCATTCTGTAAGTGGTGTATTCAATGCTATCAAGATGCATGGCGATATGCTTGGAAATGTTATGCTCTATGGTAAAGGTGCAGGTAAGCATGCTACAGCTTCTGCTGTTGTTTCAGATGTTATTGACTGTGCCAGAAATCTTGGACATAATAAAATAGTTTACTGGAGTCCTGAAAAAAGAACTCTTGGTGATATAGATACGTTCACAACAAAATTCTTCGTACGTGTTAAGGGTGTAGTTGACAAGGCTGCTTTAGAGGAACAGTTTGGCGATGTTACTCTTGTCAGCGGTGTTGATAATGAGACAGCTTTTATCACAGAAGAAATCTCTGAAGCAAAATATAAGAAAGCAGCAGAGAATTTTGATGTAATCAACAAGATACGTATCAGCAAATAGGTTTTTACCTAGATCATAATTTTAAAAAGCTCTTCAAAATGGAAGAGAGAAGCAGGAGGAAATATGTTAGTAGTCAAGAAGTTTGGCGGAACATCGGTCGCAAATAAAGAGCGAATCTACAACGTGGCAAACAGATGTATCGAAGAATACAAAAAAGGAAATGATGTTGTTGTTGTTCTTTCAGCTATGGGCAAATATACCGATGAACTTATCGAGAAGGCACAAGATATAAACGAGAATCCACCTAAGAGAGAGATGGATATGCTCCTTACTATTGGTGAGCAGATGTCAGTTTCTCTTATGGCTATGGCTATGGCTAAGCTGGGTGTTCCAGCAGTTTCGCTTAACGGGTTTCAGGTTGCTATGCATACAACTTCTGTATATGGAAATGCAAGACTTAAGAGAATCGACTGTGAGAGAATAAAAAATGAACTTGAGCAGAGAAAGATCGTTATAGTTACAGGTTTCCAGGGAATCAATAAGTATGATGATTATACAACTCTTGGAAGAGGTGGATCTGATACAACTGCAGTAGCTCTTGCAGCTGCACTACACGCAGATAAGTGCGAAATTTACACAGACGTTGATGGCGTTTATACAGCTGATCCACGTAAGGTAAAAAGTGCTCGTAAGATAAATGAAATTACATATGATGAAATGCTTGAGCTCGCAACTCTTGGAGCAGGCGTTCTTCACAATCGTTCAGTCGAACTTGCTAAGAAATATGGCGTAGAACTTGTAGTTCGTTCAAGTCTTAATACAAATGAAGGAACAGTAGTTAAGGAGGGTAAAAAGATGGAAAAGATGATCGTTAGTGGTGTAGCTTCAGATTCAGATGCAGCTAGAGTAGCAGTAGTTGGACTTAAAGACGAGCCAGGTGTAGCTTTTAAGCTTTTTAACGCACTTGCTAAGAACAACATAAATGTTGATATGATCCTTCAGTCAGTTGGACGTCATGGAACAAAAGATATCTCATTTACATGCTCAAGTCTTGATGCAGATGATGCAGCAAGAATCATTAACGACAGCATGGAATTTGAATCTATAGATGTAAATAAAGAAGTATCAAAGGTTTCTATCGTTGGTGCAGGTATGCAGTCAAATGCAGGTGTTGCAGCAAAGATGTTCGAGGCGCTTTATGATGCAAACATCAATATCAGACAGATTTCAACATCTGAGATAAGAGTTACTGTTCTTATCGATGCTAAGAATACAGAGCGTGCTATGAATGCAATTCATGACAAGTTCGATCTTGGAGAAAACTAAGATAATTTTCAGTGAGGGGCCAGGAAATATTTTCTGGTCCTTTACTTTTTATTAATAGGAGGGGCATATGTCATCAATCAAAAGAACAGATTATATAAACTGGGATCAGTATTTTATGGGAATTGCCATGCTGTCGGCTGAAAGGAGCAAAGATCCTCATACTCAGGTAGGAGCCTGCATTGTTGGTGAAGATAATAGGATCCTCTCTGTTGGCTATAATGGAATGCCACAGGGATGTGAAGATGATGATATGCCATGGGGGAGAGATGGTTCTGCCCTTGACAGTAAATATATGTTTGTGTGTCATGCGGAACTTAATGCTATACTTAACTACAGAGGAAATGAATCTGTAAGAGGGGCTAAAGTATATGTTACTTTATTCCCTTGTAATGAATGTGCAAAAGCTTTGATCCAGGCAGGGATTAAGGAAGTGATATATATTTCAGATAAATATGCCAGCTCAGAATCTACAATGGCTTCAAAGAAAATGTTTGATATGACCGGAGTTAAATATAGACAGTTTAAGCCGGTGGGTAAAAAAATAGAGATTAATCTGTAGATTCAAAATAATAATAGAGGATTTTTATTGCAGGAATAAAAATGGGAATAATTGTAAAAGAAACAAATAACGAAAAAGAAACATTTGAATTTGCAAAAGAACTTTCTTCAAAAGCATTAGCAGGAGAGGTTTACTGTCTTGATGGAGACTTAGGAGTCGGAAAGACAGTATTTGCTCAGGGCTTTGGAAGAGGACTTGGAATAGATGAACCAATAGTCAGTCCAACATTTACTATTATGAAAGAGTATCATGAGGGAAGACTTCCGTTGTATCATTTTGATGTTTATAGAATTGATTCAGAAGATGATATGGAAGAGATTGGCTATTTCGATATAATAGATAATGCTGAAGGTGTTACACTTATTGAGTGGTCAGAGCTTATAAAGAGTATAATACCTAAAGATAGAATTAAAGTTACAATAAAAAAAGATCTTACAAAGGGTTTTGATTATAGAAGAATCGAAGTTGTAAGAGAGGATTAGAGGTTAGAGATGAATATTCTTGGAATAGACAGCTCAGGTAATACTGCATCAGTTGCATATATTACAGACGGAGTTGTTAAAGCTGAATTTAATATCAATAATAAAAAGACTCATTCAGAGACACTGCTGCCTATGATAGATACTATAATGAAGGCTGCAGGTGTTGATATGTCAGAAATTGATGCAATAGCTGTGGCAGCGGGACCGGGTTCATTTACAGGACTAAGGATTGGAGCTTCTACGGTTAAGGGGCTGGGACTTGCTTTAGAAAAAGAGGTGATCCCTGTTCCAACACTTCATGGACTTGCTTTCAATGTGTCATTTGCAAGAGGGGTGGTTGCACCTATAATGGATGCCAGAAGAAATCAGGTTTATGCAGGCATTTATAAAACCGGTGAGAAGTTGGAAGTAATCATGGATCAGGATGCTTTAGATATCCATGATTTTATTGAAAAGATAAATGAAAATGGTGAGGAAGTAACATTTACCGGGGATGGAATCTCGGTCTTTAAAGAAGTTATTGAAGAAGAGATGAAGGTGCCTTATCATTTTGCACCTGCAGGAATGAACAGACAGAGAGCGGCAAGTATTGCAGCACTTGGTGAAATATATGCGAGAGATGGTCATGCAGTAAAATCTGATGATTTTTCTCTTATCTATCTTAGAAAGTCTCAGGCAGAAAGAGAAAGAGAAGAAAGATTAAAGCAGGGAGAATAATATGAATTTAAATAGAGTCATTGCAGATATGGAGACTCAATGCTTTGCTGACGGATGGAATGCTGATGAAGTGGAAGAGATGTTTAGATATGAAATCTATAGATATTTCATCTTTTATTCTGATGGAAGCTTTGAATATTACGAAGGCGGAGATGACCTCTGGTTTGTAGATGTAAATTTGGAAAACAGGGAGGCTGCAGGATACGCGATAATTTCATGCACTCCATTTGATGCGGATCTCGATCGTATTGCAGTAATGCCAAAGTATAGAAAAAAAGGTTATGCATCTCTTATTATGGAAAAGGTCTTTTTACAGGTGAAAGAAGAAAAGCTTGAATCTATTATGCTGGAAGTAAGAAAGTCTAATGAGGATGCCATAAATCTTTATAAGAATAAGGGCTTTGAAAGTATATCAGAAAGAAAAGCTTATTATAAAAATCCTGTAGAGGATGCCATCATAATGAAGAAAATGATGCAGTAATCATAGAATGGTCAAAAATAAGGTGAAAGTCTGACAGAAAAGTGCAGGATGAGTTAGGCTGGCTTAGTTGTAATATAAAAATTTAGGAAAGAGAGACATAGATATGCTTGACGTATGTCTACTGGGCACAGGTGGTATGATGCCACTGCCTTACAGGGCACTTACATCGCTTATGGTAAGGTATAACGGAAGTACAATAATGATAGATTGCGGAGAGGCAACACAGATTGCTGTAAGAAGAAGCGGATGGAGTTTTAAGCCCATAGACCTTCTTCTTATAACCCATTTCCATGCGGATCATATAAGTGGTCTGCCGGGACTTCTTCTTACCATGGGAAATGCAGAAAGACGTGAGCCTCTTATAATAGCTGGACCAAAAGGAATTGAAAGGGTGGTAAACAGTCTTAGGGTTGTGGCACCTGAACTTCCATTTGAGATTAAATTTATAGAGCTTTCAGAAAAAGAAGAAGATATAGATATGCTGGGGCTTAAGATAAAGGCTTTTAAGGTTAATCATAATATCACATGTTACGGTTATTCTATTGAACTTGAAAGAAAAGGTAAATTTGATGCTGAAAGAGCAAGGGCCTTAAATATACCGCTTAAGTGCTGGAATCCACTTCAGAAGGGGAATGAGGTAACATTTGAAGGGGTTACTTATACCAGTGATATGGTAATGGGACCGGACAGAAAGGGTCTTAAGGTTACTTACTGTACAGATTCAAGACCGACAGAAGCAATCGTAAGCAATGCCAAGGGTTCGGACCTTTTCATATGCGAAGGCATGTATGGTGATCATGAAAATGATTACAAGGCTAAGGATAAGAAGCATATGACTATGTATGAGGCGGCTGAAATGGCAAGGGAAGCGGATGTAAGTGAAATGTGGCTTACCCACTATTCTCCTTCCATGGTGAAGCCTCAGGAATACGAAGATGAAGTAAAGAAAATATTCCCTCGCACGGTTATTGCAAAGGACAGGGAATTAAAGGAGCTTAAGTTTGATGAGTGATGTAAAGATACTTGGAATTGAATCTTCCTGCGACGAAACAGCAGCGGCTGTTGTAGTTAATGGAAGAGAAGTTCTTTCAAATGTAATATATTCTCAGGTGCCAACGCATACACTTTATGGTGGTGTTGTGCCGGAGATCGCATCAAGACAGCATGTTGAAAAGATAAATCAGGTTATAAGAAAAGCACTTAGTGATGCGGATACAAGATTAGAAGATTTAGATGCCATTGCAGTTACATACGGACCTGGTTTAGTAGGCCCTCTTCTTGTAGGAGTTGGAGCTGCTAAGGCTATAGCTTATGCAAAAAATATCCCTTTAGTAGGTGTTAATCATATTGAAGGGCATATATCAGCTAATTATGTAGATAATAAGGAATTAGAGCCTCCATTTATGTGTCTTGTAGCATCAGGCGGACATTCTCATATAGTAATGGTTAAAGACTATGGTGAATATGAAATAGTTGGAAGAACTCATGATGATGCAGCTGGAGAGGCATTTGACAAGGTGGCCCGTGCCATAGGACTCGGTTATCCTGGAGGACCAAAGGTTGATAAGATTGCAAGAGAAGGAAATCCTCATGCCATTGAATTTCCAAGAGCTGTAGTGGATGGATGTCCTTATGATTTTTCGTTTAGTGGACTTAAGTCAGCCGTCCTTAATTACCTTAACGGGGCAGAAATGAAACATGAAGAAATTAATAAGGCAGACGTGGCGGCATCATTTCAACAGGCCGTTATAGACGTGCTTACAGATCATACAATAAAGGCGGCCAAAGACCATGGATTAAAGCAGGTAGCTCTCGCAGGTGGTGTTGCGGCAAATTCAGGCCTTAGAGAGTCTCTTAGGGCAGCGGCTGAGGCAAATGGAATGAAATACTATAATCCATCAATGATCCTCTGCACAGATAATGGAGCTATGATCGGTTCTGCCGGTTATTTTGAATATATGAAGGGGGTAAGATCTGATATTACCCTTAATGCTAATCCGAATTTAAAGATTGGAGAAAGATAAATGGTATCTGCGATTGTGCTGGCCGCAGGCAGCGGAAGTAGAATGAAATCCAAAACTGCAAAACAGTTTATTCAGGTAGGGGAATATCCTCTTATTTATTATGCTTTAAAAACTTTTGAGGCGAGTATAGTTGACGAGATCATAGTAGTAACAAGAAAAGAAGACATCGAATATTTTAAGAAAGAGATTGTTGAAAAATATCATTTTAGTAAGGTCAGAAAAGTTGTGGCCGGCGGGAAAGAAAGATACGATTCAGTAGAAAAAGGCATAATTGCAGCGGATAAGAGAAACAAGATCGTAATGATCCATGATGGTGCAAGACCATTCATTACTAATAAAATGATCCTTGATTCAATTTCTGAAACCAGAAGATGCAAAGCTTGTACTGTTGCGGTGCCGGTTAAGGATACGATAAAAGTTGTGGATAAGGATGGATTTGGCATTAGCACACCGGACAGAAGTACCCTTTATCAGATACAGACCCCTCAGACTTTTGACAGGGGAATATTGCTTGAAGCTTATGAGAGACTTAGAGCCTCGGGAGATAAAGACATTACAGATGATACTATGATAGTGGAAAGATATTTAGACCATAAGGTTAAGACAATAGAGGGAAGTTATGAAAATATCAAAGTAACGACTCCGGAGGATATTTTAATAGCTTCTGCGCTATTAAAAAACAGGTAAAGGAGTGGCACGAATTTTTGAATTTTAAAAAATAAAAATTGTGTGTCCAAATTGACAATTATTCTTCACATTAATAAAATTAAAATAAGAATCGGAGGAAAACCTCCGATTTTTTAATACTATATATATAGAAGAAATGGCTTATTTCCACAAGATATTGGCGTAAAAAAAAGGAAATAAAAAAACTTAAAAAAAATTGTAAAAAAATGTTGACAATAGGTTTCGACTTTGTTAATATAGTCAATGTCGCTGATGAAAAGCGACACAGACAAGCGAATAATCGTTATGGAGAGATATCGAAGTGGTCATAACGAGGCGGTCTTGAAAACCGTTTGAGGGCAACCTCACGTGGGTTCGAATCCCACACTCTCCGCCAAAGCGAAAATCCTGCCGCGCAAGTGGTGGGATTTTTGCTTTGTATTATTCGTTTTTCAGTATTAAATATTAAGTATTCATTAGAGGATTTTCTAAATGAATAATGAGTGCTTAAAACTTAAAAATGAATAATGGCGGTATCCGCT
>DFFQ01000009.1 GCA_002371025.1 Lachnospiraceae bacterium UBA3772
GAGACCAAGAAGACCATGAAGAAGATCCTTTCCGATATCCAGGACGGAACCTTCGCTAAGGAATTCCTCCTTGACATGTCACCCGCAGGACGTCAGGTACATTTCAAGGCTATGAGAAAGAAAGCAGCAGAGCATCCCGCTGAGAAGATCGGTGTTGAGATCAGAAAGCTCTACAGCTGGAATAACGAGAGTGATAAGCTGATCAATAACTAACGCGAAAGACAAAACGAATAAAGGATAAAAAGGGCAAGATGAGAATTTATTCTCAATCTTGCCTTTTTTGTCCTTTGTGAGCGCGGCATGCGCACGAAAAATTGCGAAGCAATTTTGAGTCGTTTTGTCTTTTACGTCAGGAGGCTTGAATGTTCGCTTACGGCACGAAAAAATCTTTGCACCCCCTGAAATATATTCGTTGACGTAAGAGCTATAATATGTTATATTAAATTTACAAGGATAAAGATATTCTTGAATATATTCATTTATTATGGAGGTGTTTATGGGAAGAATATTAAAAAAAATTTTTGCAACAGCTTCGATTTTAACAGTTTTAACAGCGTCATCATTCTCATATGCTTCTACAATTGATGACTGGGATATTTATTATATTCCAAATGCTCCGGCCTCTGTAAGCAATCAACATGACAACCTTTATGTTGCGTATTGCAGTGATGGCTATGATGGATATTGCTATTCTATATCAGGTTCAAATGGAAGAGGTTTGACAATTACTGCAGAGAATGCAGGAGGACTATACAATGACGATGTCAGCGTAACTACCACCGGCTATACTGCTCATATGAGAACAAAAAATACAATTAGTTCGGATGTCCACTTTAAAGTAACTGCAAAATATGGATATTCCTGTGATTCTACAGGAAGCATCTATATCCATTTTTAAGAGGATAATATGCGATGAAAAAAAGAATATTACTATGTCTTATTATTATGAACATTGTAATATTGAATTCTTGTGCGAAAACAAGTGGCAAACATTATTCATCGGTTTTTAACATAAATGCAAGCGGCAATACTCTTGAGGGATTTTCCGTTGATAAGTATTTGAGTGGCATTTCAAAATCATTAAAGGAAATAGATAAATGTAAAAATGAATATGAAATACAAATTGAAAAGCTTACGGCAGAGGATTCAGCAAGGATAGATTTTTCGTCATGTGAATTCAAATCAATAGAAAATATAAATAATATACAATTACTGTCTAATTCATATATTATGCCTACAGAAGATGAAACGATCGCGGAATTTGAACGGCTAATGAAAGTATATCATCTTGAGGATAAGATTGATATTAAGGATTTACTGAGAGATGCAAGCTGTCAAGTACAGGAAATATCGGATCTTGAGTGGCCATATAATTATGCTGCAGTATATGAACATAGAGGAGAATTTAAAGATGGTGGCTATGGTTTTTTCCTTACTTCACCCGAATTTCATTTACAATATGGCAGTAACGGATATTATTCTTTCAGTGATGGCATAATAGATATTTATTCGCAATTGGGAAAACCGGCTCATGGTGCAGCACTGGGACTTTTGGAAGAAGATGTGGTAGAATCAGGTACGTATGAAGAAATGAAGAATAAAAGCTATATGCTTAAAAATGGTGAGGTAAAAATTTGCGACGTTGCCGAAAATGTGAAAAAACGTATAATGCAAGGGACACCTTATCCACCGTTTGATGGAGTAACTGTTGATATTCCTTATGTTGAGGTTTTTCGTCTTAGAGATATATATGGTTACAATTTTTCTTTGCGACGCATTTATAACGGAATTCCGTTTTCTTACGGTGACTATGGAAATAGACAGTTTTATTCACAAAATTTATACGAAGATATTAAACATGTGTATACTATTACCGGAGATACGGCCAATGCTTTCGTAGGTTATAATGAGGCTGAGAAGTTGATTTCGCTAATTGAACCATCGAAATATATGCTTGACCTCGAAAATGCTGCAGAATTGCTGACTCAGAAGCTTGCCAAAGAACTTAGAGTAAAAGTAGATACTGTTGAATTTGTATATCTTCCGGTTGGTATCTCTGAGGATTCTCCTTATCGTTATATTTGTCCATGCTGGGGTTTTTTTGGTAAGAGTTTAAGTGATGGAAAGGGAATAAGGATGTATATTGATGCACTTACCGGCGAAATATATTATTATACATACCGTACATCTTCGGCTGAACGATAAAGTTTAAAACCTGAAAATTTTTAATAAAATGAGCAAAATTATAAAAGAAATAAAAATGACTTTTGAGCCCATATTTTTAATGGCCTCTGTTATCTGTATGCTTCTTCTGTTCGGCGCAGGAGAAGCATATGTTGATAATGAAATGAAAAGCCATTCCATTATAGAAGTGATTCTGTTTGGGTGTGGGAGCAATCGTTCTCGTGATATCAGCTCTTTAGTTATTTTTGAAAAGGCGTTCAGCGGATGGATTTTTGTTTTTACCCCATTGATTCTTTGTTTTGGATTTATTTACAGCTTTCATTCTGAAAGAGAAACTCATTATATAAGAAATATCCTTATAAGAGAAAATAATATTCCGTATTCTTTGCTGAAAGCATTTTCCTGTGCTTTATATTCAGGGACAATCTGCTTTCTGTCATATGCTGTTTTTGCAATAATCTGTTTGCTTTTCCTTCCTTCCATAAATGAATTTGTGGATAATGGTAGTATTTCTGCAATGTATGGAAGCACTGGCAGTTTTTTTATTTTTCGCCTGATAGGTGCCTTTTTTTATGGAATGTTTAATGGAGCCGTTACCTTTATTATAATGTCGTTATTTAATGATAAATATATTATTATGACATTTCCTGTTATGATTAATTATATATATGATATAGTAATTTCCAAGCTGGTATTGAAGGCATTTGAAAATCATGATTTACATCAAATGGAAATTATCAATACCGTAAACATGCATTCACTGTTCACAATTCGTAATAATGCCACATGGGTATATACTGTTATGATAATAATTGTGCTATATCTTTTTGGAATTATTATGATGATATGCAATTTAAGATTGAGGAGGGACAGTGGAGATTATGCATAGAATCAAAATGCTTACGGTAATGGCAGTTAATGAAACTGGAAGAACTCTACGAAGTTCAAAAATATATATTCTTGGTCTTTATCTGATAGTTGTTTACAGCCTTGTTATAGAACCATTAAAGAATTGTTCCGGTTTAATGGATTCTAAGATTTCCTATTTGGAAATTTTTTGCAGTCTCAATAATAGTTCTGTTGTGTTTTTGGTAATGCCGTTGGCATTTATGATTATAATATCTGATTTTCCTAAGGATGATGGGATAGGAGTTTTTTATCAGATGAGATGCAGTCGTTCTGAGTGGATTACAGGACAGTTGTTTTTTTGTATAATAGTATCAATATTGATGATTTTTTTTAATTTGATGGCATCCATTGTTATGATTGGATCATGTGGTGAGTTTAGTGTTGATTTCAGCTATGCCGTAACCCATTATGTGACGGTTTATCCTGAAAAGTCAAGGGATTATGTTGTTGATCTGGTTCCAGGACGGCTATATAACCAGCTGAAACTAACTAAAGCATTCTGGTTGTCTGCTGGGTTTGTCTTTTTATATTTTTTAATTCTTTCAACAATACAGCTATTCTTTTATCTGATAAATAAAAAAAACATCGGAATATTGATTAATGTTATGCTTATCGGAGTTGGTTGTATTCTGAATTCTTTTGAAACAAAATTGAGGTGGCTTTTTCCAATGTCGCATACAATACCTTCAGCACATTTTCAGGAATATATCAGAGAAGAGATATTCCCCATATATGGATCGCTTTTATATCTTGGTGCTATGTATGTTTTACTGATTGTAGCCTGCTTTGCTGTAAGAAAGAAGAAACAATTATTTTAAATGTTAAGTAAGAAGGAATGATTTGCTATGATTAAGATTGAAAATCTGAAGCTTGTGATTAATAAAAAAATAATACTTGAAGATATAAATATGGAACTGAAAAAAGGCAATATTTACGGGATTGTTGGAAATAATGGCTGTGGAAAGACTATGCTAATGAAGTGTATTTGTGGGTTTGTAAAACCAACGGAAGGAAAGGTTATTTCGGAAGGAAAAGAAATACGTAAGGATTGTGATTATCTGGAAAATGCAGGGGTTATAATTGAAAATCCAGGTTTTATTCCTTATTATTCAGGGTATAAGAATCTAAAAATTTTAGCGGATATTAAAGGGATGATAGGAAAAGAAGAGATAAAAAAGACAATGGAGATATGCGGACTTGATGCGGAACTAAGGCTTTCCGTGAAAAAATATAGTTTAGGAATGAAACAGAGACTTGGACTGGCTCAGGCCATAATGGAAAATCCTAAAATATTGATTTTTGATGAACCTATGAATGGACTTGATAAAGAAGGTGTAAATAAGATACGGGAGTTATTTCTTCAGATGAAGAAAGAAAAAATTATTTTGCTTGCGAGCCATAATCCAGCGGATATTGATATTCTCTGCGATGAAGTATTTGAAATGGATAGAGGACGGATTATCAAGAAAACCAAAAAGCACGTTTCCTGAGTGAAAAAATCCCCCTTGCCTTTTCCTGTCTTTTGCTGTAAAATAGCCTTAAATATTTTTATGGGCTGCGGCCCGGAAAGAAGGACATATGTACAGCGAAAATCTGACTAAGGGTGCCATCAATGCACCCCATCGTTCCTTATATCATGCACTCGGCTGGACTAACGAGGAGATTGCAAAACCGCTCGTAGGTATCGTAAGCTCCTACAACGAGATCGTTCCCG
>DFFQ01000160.1 GCA_002371025.1 Lachnospiraceae bacterium UBA3772
TGAATCTCGCTATCGGCTCCAACGGCGGCGATCCCGATGACAGCCAGTTCCCACTCAGATATTACATTGATTACGTGAGGGTGTATCAGTAAGAAGCAAAACCACCTACCTAAGGATGACACCATACCACAGAGGTAAGTTTTCATCTATATATCTTGCACACTCTATAGAAGAAGAACGGGAGGTTAGAAACTCCATGCTGTTCTGCACGGAATCCCTTGATTCCTGAGTTCAATGACTCTGCGGCAGCGTTTGTGACGAAAGTTTCGTAATAGTTTTGCAGATCCTCTTTACGTTCCTTGATTGTTCTCATGTTTTAATTTAAATACTTCATTTCCCTTTCATTATATTTATCTATCTCCATATATCTTTTTGTGCAAAACAATATGGTAAAAACTTAACACAAAAACTAATAACAGGCAATGATAGCAACAAAATCATTAAAAATATTATAAAATTAGCGAATAAACCAGCTTGCGAAACCCCCAACTGATAAAAGGTATTTCTTATAAAAAAAAGAATTGGCTGATGTGTAAGTAATACAACAATACTATAACGTCCGATAAAAGACAAAACTGGTATATATCGAAAGAATTTAGAGATTAACAGTATAAAATATGAGCCAGAGATACCACCTAAATACAATGATATAATCTTTACTCCATAATTATTGTGAAAGAAATATATCGACACTAGTTGTCTGTGTTCTATAATATAATAAGTAAACAACAAACCAAACAATGACAAAGTAAGTATTGAAACATCTTTCTTTGTAAAGTTTTTGTAAAGCATATTACTATAATTACGAGTCAAATATCCACACAGGAAAAACGGCATCACCGTCAAAGATGTATCAAACCATAACGGGAAATATAAATCTAACACATTCATAGTATAACCTAAAATTCCCAAAACAACACAAAATATAGAAATCACTCTTATATGAGATTTTGATAGTTGAAAGAGAGAATAAAAATAAAAATTTACTATAAAAAGACAAACCAAGAACCATGAAGAAGGGACTAATCCCAAAGTCAATCTACCTTTTTCTTCATAGAAAGAATTGACTGAAGTATTTATACCATTCAGTTTATCCAAAAAAAATATTGATGGGACTGTAATTATAACAAAGGCAAACAAGAAAGGTATTATAAGTTTATTAGTTTTCTTTTTAATAAAGAAAGACATACCTCCATAGGTTTTAAAAAACATTCCTGACAGAATAAAATATAAAGGCATTCTAAAAAAAAACATAATCTGAATAATATCCAAATTAACAGATAAATCTCCAAAAACATGCCAAAGAACTACTAATGATATACATATGCCCTTTGCTAAATCAACAAATGCGATTCTTTGTTCCATTCAATATAATTCCTTTTATTATAATTTCACATTCTTACCCGTTGGCGGAATTAATTTAGTGCGTACTTAATCCTGCCTAAGGGCTTTCCATTTACGTAGTTCACATACTGTAATACGGTCAACGCACTAATATAACCAAACATCTGATGCTGACTAATAAAGGTATCGACTTTCTTATCCATATCACCTTCTCCAACAAATAAGCCCTTGACAGACGGATTTGCAGAATGAGCCTTCTCCAACGCCGAGAGAAATGTTAATGGATTCTTCTGTTTGGTACATCTGGTAATAAAACCTACAATAAAATTAGATTCTGAGAAGCCAAACTCATATCTAAGATTCTTATACGACGCTTCTGGATTAAATCTACCAAGATTAACACCATTCTCTATAACGACAGCATTCTTAATCCCAATAACTTTTCGGTCAGTTTCTTTATTACTTTCTGAAACACAAAAACCCTGATTTATAAAATGGCATATTAGTTTTTCGCTCCAACTTCGAAATTTCTTTGCAAAGAATGACTGATTATCATGAAAACTCCATCCGTGAACGGTATATACCAAAGGTATATGAAATTTATGAGCTGGGTAAAGGATGTTTGAAGCGGCCTTAGTTCCATGAGCATGGATTAATTGAATGTTCTCATTCTGTATTAACTTGATGATTTCTCTCTGAACACTCAAGTCAAATGGTTTTTGGGTATTTATGACATGACATGTAACTCCCATCTGTGTCAGGCGTTTTATCATCTCACCGTCCGAGAAAGACAAGCATACAGGCTCAATCTTTTCCTTATTAAGAAAATAGATTAAATCCAGCAGATGTGACTCACCGCCACCTATTTGTCCCTGGCGTATTACTTCCAACACCTTTAGTTTTACCATATCACCAATCATTAATAATGCAAAGATACAAAAAAAAATGGAGAAAAGCAATATTTTTTGGCAAAAAACTTGCATGTCTGCCTTAATTTTCATACTTTTGCACCAAAAGTAGAATATGAAATATCAAAATAAGCACATTAGTTCCTACTTCTTTGCAATGTTTATAATGTCTGTTGTAAACCTGCTTTTCATGCACTACCAGTTCTTATTGACAATTGCATTAGAAGTTCCCATCTTTAAGACCTCTCTGTTCGACAATCTTATTGCTTGTCTTTTAGACGTATCCATATTAATAGCTATCACATGGTTGATTTCAAATAGAAGCCTCCGAAGTAGTTTAATCATAACATTTGTCATAACATTAATTTGGTCATTCTGTAATATACTATACTCTCGTTTTTTTCACCAGTACATTCCTTGGTCTTCAATTGGACAAATTGGAAATCTGACTGATAGCACTGTCATTAACAGTATGTCCACAGGTTTTAAATTTATAGATCTCTATTATCCATGCGCCATCTTCTTTTTTTATTGGTTAATAATAAAAAGTAAGCATCTTGACATCAGCCAAAATAGTCTGCGCACGACTATTTATGTTTGGTTGTGTGCCGCTTTTTTCTGCCTTATTAGTCATTCTTTCTATTTATTGAACTCAGGACACGCCTTTGAGTCTGTGCTAACAAAGACACTCTTTTCTGGTCCCAAATTTGACTCTATGTGGCCAAATTGGACGGTTTTCCACAAAGTTTTTTTCCGAAAGTATGTCGTTGACCCTCTCACGTATGGCGGGAACACCAAACTAACCGATGAACAGGAAAAAGAAATTGAGGAAGCATATAGAGACTATAGCCTGAAAATAACTGGGCGGACAGCACCTGACAGCATCAAGAATCTCATCTTCATTCTTGTCGAGTCATATTTGTCAGTCACTTCAGACCTATTTGTTAATGGTCAAGAAATAACCCCTAATTTAAATCATCTCAAACGGGACAGTAATGTGTACTACAATGGGCATATGCAGCCAAATGTATCTATAGGAGAGTCTTCCGACGGACAACTAATCTACATGGCAGGACTGCTCCCCTTACACTCAGAAATAACAGTCAGCAAAGCAAGGAATAATACCCTTATCGGTCTGCCTAAACAGATGCAAAAAACATTCCCTGACCTTCATTCCTTAACAATCATTCCTACCAATCCTACGTTATGGGACCAACAAGCGATGACAGAAGCATATGGTTTCAAAGAGTTATACTCCTATCTGAACTATCGTATAGACATGAAAGATAATATCAGAGAAGACTTCTTGACTGATGAAATGATTTTCAAATATGCTGAAAAGAAGGGTATGATGGCAATCACGAAA
>DFFQ01000223.1 GCA_002371025.1 Lachnospiraceae bacterium UBA3772
ATAACCGCTGCACTAGGTACATTATCTGAACTGCCCACATTAGTCTGTGTACCTATGATGGTCACAGCACTGATAGAATCACCCGCTGCAAGATCAGTATTAGTATATGTATCCTTTATAAGCGGTGTTCCGTCATAAACCTTACTGTCGCTACCAGCTGTAATTGTAATTGGCTTTACCTTTACTTCAAGTTCACCCTTAACATAGGTTATGTTATAGCTTGAAGTTACATTTGCGCTGTTTGAATTCTTAATTACAGCTTCACTTAAGACATTATCGGATTTACCGACATTTGTCTGAGTACCTGTTATAGTAATGTCTTCCGCTGCAATACTGTCTCCAGCTGCAAGACCATTAGATGTAAAGCTGTTCTTTGTAAGCGCTGTTCCGTCGTAAACTTTATCAGCACTGTCTGCTGTGATAGTAACTGATTTCTTTGTTACTTCCAAAGTTCCTGAAACGTATGAGATATCATAACTGCTTGTAACTTCGGCACCGGAACCATTTTTAATAACTGCTGCACTGGCTACATTATTACTTGTTCCTGCTATTAGCTGGCTTCCTGTTACTGTTACTGAGTCAATCACATCTCCAGTTGCAAGAGCTGTATTTGAATAACTGTTCTTAATAAGAACTGTTCCATCATAAACTTTATTATCACTACCTGCTGTAATGGTAAGTTCTTTCATGTTGACAGTAAGTGTTCCATTAACATAAGTGATATCATAGTTATTTGTAACATCGACATTATTTCCATTCATGATCACAGCTGCACTGGCTACATTATCACTTACCCCAGCCGTGGTCTGACTTCCTGTAACAGTTACACTAGAAATAGAGTCATTATCTCCACATGTTCCTGATGTAACACTATATTCATTATTTACTAATGGAGTTCCATCATAAGTCTTAGTGTCACTTTCAGCTTTAATAGTTAATGCTCTCTTTCCAATACTAAATAGAGTTGTATGTGCAGTTGGAAGTTTATAATTTCCAGCCTTTACTCCTGTAAGTTCTGAAGCTGTTGCTGTATAGGATCCAGCTGCCATTTCAGCTCCGGTAACAGTTATATTAATAACATCATTATTAACTAATCCTGTTGCTGTAGCTGTTGGCAAATGAGGCTTACTATCATAATTAAAGCTTGTCTCACCCCACTCTATTCCAACTTCTTTTTGTTCTACAGTGAGTTTTCCATTTACGAAAGTAATATCATAATTGTCACTGCTAAGTCCTGATGGTGTGATTATATAATCACCAACATTACCATACTGCTCATAGCTATAGGCAAAGGAAAGAGTACCTGTAAGGACTGATGCATCCTCAGTATATGCAAAAGCACTATATGTTACTCCTGCATTTGTAGGCGCATCGCCGTATGTAATTACCTTATTACTTGCTGTTACGGTTAATGGTTTCTTTCCAATAGTAAGAGTTCCTGTTTCAAATGTTACTGAGTAGTTGCCCTGCTCAGCTTCACCACTTGGTGTAATGGTGTAAGTTCCAACATTATTACCAGCTACACGATTTATATTATATGTAAGCTTTTCAGATGCATTTTCACCATTTACCATACCGGTTACTGTAGCATCAAATGTAGGATCTGAATCGCCATAAGTCTTTGACTTATCATTTGCTTTTACTGTAACTGCCTTAGGATTAATGGTAAGTGTTGCTCCGGTAAAACTAATATCGTAATTATTTCCTGCTGATAAGGTTCCAATATTAATTGCATAATTACCAACATTTGCACCAGCTGCACGTCTTAGAGATCCGCTTAATACAGTAGATGTATCATCTTTCTTATATCCTGAAACCGAATATGTAAGTTCAGGATCTGCATCACCATAAGTCTTAGACTTATCATCAGCTGTAATAGTAAGTGTTGCCTTTGTAATATTAAACTTACCAGTTTCAAAAGTTACAATATAATTACCCTGAATTGCATTTCCTGATGGAGTGATAATATATTCTCCATAGTTTTCACCCGTGGCACGAGCTAATGTGTAATCAACTGTGTCAGTTCCTACAAGCCCTGTAACTGTAACTGTAAGTGCAGGTTCTTCATCTCCATAAACCTTAGACTTATCATCAGCTTTTACTGTAACTGTCTTTGATGTTACTGTAAGTGTTCCATTTGTATATGTAATCTGATAGTTTGCTGTTACATCATCTAAAGAAGCATTCTTAATAACCGCTGCACTAGGTACATTATCTGAAGAACCAACGTTTGTCTGAGTACCAGTGATGGTCACAGCACTGATAGAATCTCCCTCTACAAGTGCAGTGTTAGTATATGTATTCTTTGTAAGTGGTGTTCCATCATAAACCCTGCTGTCACTGTCAGCTGTAATTGTAACAGTCTTCTTTGAAATTGTCTGATAACCATCAGTAACCTCAAATGTTACCGTTTCAAAGTTTGGATTTATATTTGCAAACTGATTTGCAGCAAGTCCCATATTAACAGTTCCTGCATTTGTGGCAGTAGCTGTACTTGTTCCACTAAATGTAAAGTCTGAATTAACATTATAAAGATCGGTACTTGTTGTCTCTCCTTCAAGATAAGCAGTTGCTGTATAGCCTGTTACTGTATGAGCCTGACCATCGTAAACTTTTGTATCATTAGCACCTACGATAGTAACTCTGGCATTTAACTTATTAATCTTTTGATAACCATCTGTTACGTTAAATGTTACATTAAAGTTAGTATTTACATTAGTAAACTGTGCTGCAGTAAGCCCCATATTTTCTTTTCCTGCAGTTGTACGGGTTGCAGTTGCTGTACCACTAAATGTAAGATCTTCTGCAACATTATAAAGATCAGTAATTGTTGTCTCACCAGTAAGATATGCAGTTGCTGTATAACCTGTTACTGTATGAGCCTGACCATCATAGTTTTTAATATCAGTATTACCTACAATATTTACAGTTACATTTGCCTTATTAACTGTAAGAGTACCATTTACATAGGTAATTGTATAATTGCTGGTTACATCTTCATTCTGTTCATTCTTAATTATAGCTGCGCTTGGAACATTGTTGCTTGTACCGGCTGCTGTCTGGCTTCCTGTTATAGTTATACTTTCAATATGATCTCCAGATGCAAGACCGCTTGTTGTATAGGAGTTCTTAGTAAGAGGTGTATTATCAAAATCCTTTGAATCACTATCGGCAGTGATGGTAACTGCCTTCTCCGTAACTGTAAGACTTCCTTTAGCATATGTAATATCATAGCAGTTAGTTACATCGATGTTTCCATTTTTAATAATCGCTGCACCTGCTACATTATCGCTGCTTCCTACATTTTTCTGACTTCCTGTAACAGTAACTGATTCAATGGCATCTCCCACAGCAAGAGTTGTATTAATATAAGAATTCTTTGTAAGAGCTGAACCATCATACGCTTTACTGTCACTATCTGCTGTAATAGTAAGTGTTTTCTTTGAAATCTTTGCCGTTGTTTCAGTCTGCTGACCTACTGTTGCAAGTATATAATTGTCTTTACTTGCGCCATCAAGTGTAAGTCCACTTATTGTTACTGGCTTTTCGTCAGCGGCAAAGATACTATTAAATGTACCCGTTGCACTTACTGTTAATGTATCTCCTGATACAATTCCACTTAAATTCACACCTGTATATACAAGTGTTGCATTTGTATTTGCATCATATGTCTTATCTAATGCTGTTATTCCACTTACAGTAATCTGCTTTGGCAGGATATCTGCTGTAACCGATGCCGGTTGTGACTGTAATGAATAATTGCCCGCATTTTCACCTGTTAAACCATAACCTGAAAATGTTACTGTCTTTGAAGTTCCTGCATTTTTATTATTAAATGCAGCACTACCAGCGCTTATACTTACTTTATCTCCATCAATCACTCCATTAAGTGAAGCTGTGCCGGTAATGGTTGCTGATGCATTTCCATCATAAGTCTTAGATGAAGCTCCAATACCTGTTATGGTTAAAGGCTTAGGTGTGATTTTTCCTGTAATAATCTGAGTATTTGAACTAAGCTCATAATTATCAGCATAACTTCCACCAATTGCTATATTAGTAACTTCTACATCTTTACTATTTCCTGCATTCCAGTCTACAAATGCTGCAGACGCTGTTATTGTTAAAGATTCCCCTGATACAAGGTTTTCAAAAACAACATTATTAAGGTTAAGCGTAGCCGATGTGCTTCGATCATATACCTTATCTTCTACTTTAATACCGCTTATATATATATATTCTTTAAAAATTGTTGCATTAGAATTTGCAGGCTGACCTGCCAGTTTATAGTTAGCCTTATTTTCACCTGAAATATCAAATCCACTGTAACTAACGGTTTTATTTGTTCCCGCATTCTTATCAGAAAATTCTGCTTTAGCCTTTGTATAATCAATACTAAGCGCATCCCCCGGCAGAAGACCATTTATTTTAGTCTGAGCCTGATTAATAGTTGCAGTTTTTGTACCGTTATAGTATTTGTTATTTACCGCTGATGTGATAGTGACCTCTTTCTTATTAACATGAAGATCACCCTGTACATAATTAAATGTATATTTATCAGATGAAAGTCCTGATGGTATAATCTTATACACTCCATAGTCCTTGTCTGTAGCAGCCTGTACATCGCCGCCCTTGGAATAGGTAAATGAATATGTAAGACCAGTTTCGTCTATAACAGATGCTGTATCTCCACCAACAAAACCACTGTATGTAACACCATTACCTACAGGTGCATCACCATATGTTATTTCACTTGTATTAGCTGTAACAGTAAGAACTGCTTTTCCTATACTTACTGTTATATATTGAGCATCGCTATCGGTATAGCTAATTCCATCACCAGCAGCCTTGTACCATACATAATAATCTTTAACTTCTGTACCTGTAATGCTAGTCATATCAGAAGTCCAGCCCGATGTTGGTTCTGTTTTTGTTCCTAATGCATACTGCATAGTACCATGTTCTGCTGCACCTCCAGATACAAGAAGCTGTTTTGGCGATCCGTCATATGATACGGTAGCAGCCACCGGATTTGAAAGTACCCTGGCCTTTCCAGGTGCAGAAGTATAATTAACTGTTTCCGTATCAATATCATAATTTCCATAATTAGTTGAATTGTTCAGCTTATCAGATATCGTCACTTGGTGATCATCTGTATCAATAATCTTTTTATATTCTGATGAAGGAATTACATTTCCCTGTGCATCCTTCATAGAAATTGATGGCATTACGCCATATGTAACTGGATCAGGAACAAATGTAACATATCCAGCACCATCCGGTGTAGTTGTATTTGGTGTAATACTCTGACGAGCAATTGTAACATCCAGGGATAAAGCTACAGTATCGTTATAATTAGCATCACCGAACACCTTATACCAAACTTTATAGGTTCCTGCATTTTTTTCTGAAGGTATTGTTGTACTCCAATCAGAACTATCATCTGCAGGTGCGGTATCGCCCTTAGCATATTTTAAAGTACCACCGCTGGTACTTCCTTCTGTAATAAGATTCTGATAATCATTGCTATTATATGTAAGTCCAGTTTTTGCCGTTGGTGCAGTAACTTGTGGATCAGTCTTTGTAATTCTAAGTTCATAACTTCCATTAGAAGAATTATGATTTGGTGCTGTTACCTGATAATAAATTATTTTACTGTCAGCCACATCTTTAATCTGAGGAGTACTCGTAAGATTATAGTTTCCTGCAGTAAAGCCATATTTTATCGTTGCAGTCTGAGATCCTGCTGTAGTTGCAGAAATTGCTGTACCATGAAGATTACCATCATATGGGTACGACTGATCAAGTGCAGTAACTGTGATTGTCGCACTTCCTATCGTCCGTGAACCGATTGACTGTACAGAATTGATCAAATCGGTTGTCGTGTCATTATTATTTACAGTATCACTGACATAATCATACCAGAAGATATAATATGTCCCCGAGTCTACTTTAGTATCGATACTCGTCTTCCATGTAGATGTAGAAAATGTCGGTGCAGTATTGCTCGTTCCGACATAATAATACATCGTTCCTCCGTCTGTAGTAGAACCGACATTTGCCAGTGTTTTGGCTACACCGTTATATGTTAATGTTCCTGTAGTAAGTGTCGGAGCGGTCGGAGTAACCGTACGTTTACTAACAGTTACTGTTACGGTAGAATCCATGGTTTTGCTGTCGTAATTGTTGTCTCCTTCCGCTGTTGCTCTTACCACTAAAGTAAATGCTCCTGCAGGAGTATTTGCAGCAACAGTCAGTGTTGTTCCACTGAGCGAGAAATAGTTGACATTTGTAGAACCTTGCTTTTGACTATTAATCGCATAAGTCACATTACCAATTCCGCCTGTGGCGGCAGTAAGTACAGTCGTCTGATTACTTGTGCTGAAAGTCTTTGATACTGACTGATTGCTGACAAAGCTTAATGGATTTGTTGCTTTTGTAATTGAAAAATCAACTGTCTGTGAACGTGAATTATATGAATCATTTCCTGAATAAGTAACTTGAACAGTATAATCACCAGCATCTGAAGGCGCTGTTGCACTATTATATGTAGTGTCATTTCTGCCAGAATAAGTCGTTGTCAATGTACCATAAGTTGTTCCGTTAAGTGTATATCCGGCTTTGGTGTCGCCTGTATAAGTTTTATCATCTGCACTTATTGTCCAAGTCTGATCTGATTTTACATATGCTCTGTAAAAATAATAAGTTTCACCGGTATAATCAACTCGCCACGCATTATAGCCACTTCCCAAATCAAAATTGTTTCCTTTAAGATTGAGATTTCCACTATTATCGATAGTGGCAGCAAAGCCACTAGAAGCAGTATAGTTACCTAAATCAGATTCATTACCTACTTTTCCGTTATAAACGTTGGAAATTACACATGTGCCTTTTCCTGAATTACCCGCACTGGGAATATTTATATTATATGAAGTTGATCCATCTATGATATATGTTGCCCCTGAATTGATGGTACTGTTAATTTGTTCATCTGTCACTGCTATCTCATATTCCACACCATCAACAGTGACCTTCATCCACTCTTTTGATGTGAATGCCTGATGTGCTGTTACTATCCACTCTCCGCTATCATCTGAGGCTGAGAAGAGACTTTCATCACTTACGCTGACTGCTGTAGGTGTTCCGACTATACCTACATAGTCTAAGATTTCTGAAAGAGCAACAGTTGAATCACCTTCCATTACATACTTTTTTTCATCATATGTAAATTCAACTGTATAGTAAGAGAAACCATCTGTTTCAACAGTAGCTACATTTTCACAATCTTTTGTAACAGGGAGTGCCTCTGCAGTGTTCCCTGATACATGATAAATATTTGTACTAAGATTTTCATTTGCAATGGCATTCGCAGCAAATGAAACTTTTACTTCAGCTCCATCTTTAGGCTGAAGTTCATTTCCGTCTTTATCCAGAACCTTTATATCAAAGGTATAGGATAAAGCTACCTTCTCATTATCGTCTCTCTCTTCTTCAATAGTTTCTTCAACTTCATTTAATTCGCTGTTTGAAACCTTTGAAACCGAAAGAATTGCCCCTTCTGGAAATACCCCTTTGGCAGCGCTTACACTTACCTTAACCCCGTCAATTGTAACTGGGTCGGGGTTAAATTCAGGATAAGAAACTTCCGAAAGATTTTTATCCATATTTCCCTCTGCTGAGGCATTGTCTTCTTTGATAACACCTTGATCTAAAGTATTATCTTCTTTGCTAATATCTTCAGCTACATTTTCTTCGGAATCCGTTGCCGTGGCTGTTACGCCAGGCTCAAAGGTATCGTCCGCAAATGTGCTTCTGCTAGGACATAAACCTACAATCATTGCTGTTGTAAGTATTATCGCTATTAGCCTTCTTAGCATCCTCCTATTCATATTATTCCCTCCATTACTTAATAATCTGTCACGTATATACAAAAATAACCGTCAGAATACATCGCAACAACGCAATGTTTCCTGACGGTTATTTATGTACATTCTAAAAAGAGCCATAAGCCCTTTTTGTTTCTTGTTTCAATTGAGCAGGCATATATTTGCCTCATATAAATCACCCCTTTATCATATTAATAAATTTTCACATCATTACGTATCCTTCCTAGTTTTTAGCCATTTTTAAATATTTTACCATAGAGAAATATGGTTATATTTGAAAAGATTATGAATTTTTATGCCCCAAAAAATCAAATGGACCATAGTCTCCGGGACTATGGTCCATTTTTATGTTAACAAAAAGTCACTACCAAATATATTCAACCACTGAACAATTCTTCACTCCAAATCTTGCAAACTCTTCATTTGTCATATCATTGAAATACGAATTGACCATTCTTGCGATTCCATTATGTGCAACCAATATATAAGTCTTATCCTGCGTCTTTATCTCATCAAGAAGGTTGTATATTCTTTGAGCCAGCTGCAGCATAGACTCTCCTCCTTCGTAATGATCTGCAAATGAAGCCTTTGCCTTCATAAACTCAGCACCGTTCCTTGGTGTAGACTCATACTTTCCAAAATTCTGTTCTTTTAATCTTATTTCTTCTCTGGCCGGTATTCCAGTGATTTCTGCAATATGAAGTGCTGTATCTCTGGCACGGACAAGAGGTGAATAGATGATCTCGTCAGCCTTGATAGATTCATTTTTAATAAGCTCACCAGTTTTTATGGCCTGTTCATGTCCAAACTCTGTAAGCTCAATATCCGTAGCTCCACAAATTTTATTTTCAACATTCCATATTGTCTGTCCATGTCTTACAAAATATAAATGTCCCATAGTTCTGCTCCTTAAATGTTTCTTATTATTCTATTTTTGTGGACCATAGTCCCGGGGGCATGTGGACCATAGTCCCGGGGGCATAGGTCCATTTTTATGTCACCTCACTCTTATATCTGTTATTGCCACCTGGTCTCCGGTGAGGGCTACAAATATAGTTTCACTTTCATCACTTATGGTTGTGATATTTTCTATCTCAATTCCAAGGTTAGAGGTCTTTGTGATGATTTTTTCATTCTTTCTAACAAATGATACCTCACACTCCATTCCATTTTTATTGATTTCATTCCATTTATCCCAACCCGGAAAGTCATCTTTCTTTTTCATTGAAATGCTGTTAGTTGAATACTTTGTATTGCCTTCATTTTCACCATATAGTTTGATAAGACCAAGCTCTCGGTAATTCTTTCCTCCGACTTTTCCATCATCTGAATGAAAGATCACAATATAAGGACAATGCCATAAAAAACAAGCCCCGGGAAGGCTCATGGTATGAAAATTCAGTCTGAGACGGTCCTTTAACTCAATGCCTTCTGAGGTAGCTGACCTTGGCGTATCAATCTGAACGTTTTTAATATCTGATTCCATACGATCGATGTAATTTGTTATGCTAACTATTCTTTCAATATCTCCCAGCTGAACCATTTCTTCGGTATGTTCTAAGGAAATGTCATATATTCTGCAGTTTTCCCCTGTAAGAGCAATAAATGCCGAACGTGAGGCATTTGGAAGTGCAACAATAACTTCTTTTTCAAATTCAGGACTTGTCATCTTTAATTTAAGGTGATCTTCGCATCTACCCATGACAATTTCATAGTCCGAGTTTTCCCCCGTTTCTAACCTTTTATTTATTTGACTTGCATCTACATTTTCATTTATTTGCCTTGCTTTTATGTTTTCTTTAATCCGCCTTGCTTCAGAACGGATGCTATGTTCGTCAAACCATATCTCTCCGTATTCCAGATACTTATAGATTTCAACAGATCTTTCGTTATCATGAACACGGCCATCGTAGGAATCAAACAAAATGATAGAAGGAGCTGAAAATCCGTTATAATCCTCTTTAATAACCGGATTGTACTTAAATTTGATCTTTGCGATATTATATTCTACAGGAATACCTGTTGTAAATTGCTCTCTATATTTTGAACATATGATTTCATTTTCAAGTTCAGAATCTTTAGCATTACTTTCCTTTGATTCCTCATCTATTATCTTTATCATGATATCAGCATATTTAGGATCAAAATCTTCCCCTGAACCTTTAACGAACACTTCCCTTACAACATAATCCGGCATCTTGTGACCGTAGGAGGTATCCGTTTTCATAAGAACATAAGCATCTGCCACAGCAATAATACGAGCAATTTCCGGTATTTCTTCACCTTTTAAACCTTGAGGATGACCTGTTCCGTCGTATTTCTCATGGCAATAAAGAGCACCTAAAGAAAGATATGGCATTTCTTTAATATTCTCTAATATTTCATTTCCAATATTAGGCATTTCAGCCAGATACTCCACCTTCTTTTCCGGAGATTCCATAGCCTTTTTGATTTTCTCGTCTGAAATACCTACCATACCAATATTATGCAGTAAAGCCGCATAATAAACTTTTTCACATTCTTCTGTATTCATTTTGCTATGCTCAGCAATTTTTTTTGCACATTCTGCAACTCGTAAGGAACATCCCTTTAGAGTATCATCCTTTGTTTCAACTGCTGACACAAACGCCATGGCAGTCTGTTCAAAAAGTTTCTTCATTCTCGCATTTTCGCCCTGCATGTTCTGGATTTCGATTTCATGAGCTCTTTTAACAGTTGTATTAATATCTATGATTACAAAAATATAGAACACTACTGCCATTCCAACAAATGAAATATTTGTAAGGGATAAACCGTAGAGATAAATCTGGGCAACAGACGCAATGGCCGGAGTAATGGCAAACAATGTCATGGAGATAAATTCAATTCGACTTAGTTTGCTTCGATAACGGATCAAAGCATACATTACAAGTACCAGGCAGATCAGAGGCATTGAATAACTCACCATAAATAATGATGCTCTCTGGTAATGATTTGTCTCATCAAATGTGTAATACATTCCAGTATACTGAGAAATGATAAGAAGTATTTCTCCAATAATATTGGTAATCACAGCTAATTTTAAACAAAGCGGCATTTTTCTAAGGGACTTATCACCCACAAGAATATCTGCCAGATAAAGCACCACAGAAAGCACAACAATAAGCGACATGGCAAAGGTCAGATAATTGCTGATTCTTACCATATAAAAGCCTAATCTACTGGTGTTGCCACGATAAATATAGGCAAATCTGTCTGCAAACAAAAGGATTCCGGCGCTAAGCTCCATCATAACAAGAATATATTTCTTTCTTCTCGAAAGAATCCCCGTCACCAGCAAAAATACACTTATTATAAAGCATATGCTTCCCAATGCCAGCATTATATTCAGTTGATGTTCTCTTAAGAATTCAACCATAACAATCAACACTCCTTAACTACTGTTTTTAAGGTTTCTTCATTATTTCCTCTGGCAAATGTTTCATAATGATCTTCTCTAAAATGCGACCATCCACAGGTTTAGACAGATACCCTCTGAATCCTTTAGCTTTAAAATATTCCTCATCTACAGCTGCATTAGTTGTAAGTGCATAAACAGGAAGATCCGGGTCGATTTCATGTATTCTTTCCATAGTTTCAACCCCATCCATATCAGGCATCATATGGTCAAGAAAAACCACATGAAATCTGGTATCTTTAATTTTTTCGAGAGCTTCTTCTCCATTTGTTGCGGAGGAAACAAAAACTCTTGTTGGCTTTAAAAGATTCTTAATAATATTAAGATCCATAGCTATATCATCCACCACAAGAATATCTGCATCGGGAGCAATAAACATAGGAACATATGGTCCTTCTTTCTTATCCTCGTTCTGTTCCATAAATACACCCATTGGCGTACTGTCTATAATCTTTTGCTCTATTGTGAAAATGAATTCTGACCCTTTTCCATATTCACTTTGGCAGGTAAGAGTACCATCCATTAATTCTGCAACTCTTCTGGATATATCAAGACCAAGACCTGTTCCGTGAACCTTACTACTTTCTACATCATCAAGGCGATCAAATGCTGTAAAGATATGTTCAATATCCTCATCTTTAATCCCAATACCCGTATCTTTTACAACAAAACGAAGCATACACAAATCATCTTTTCTTTCTTCTAAGGAAACAGATAAGGTAATACTTCCGTTATCGGTATATTTAACAGCATTTGATAATAGATTAAGAACCACCTGCTTTATCTTTTCTTCATCACCATACATTTTTCTTGGCAGGATCTCATCTATATTTATATCAAATAAAAGCTGTTTCTGGGTACTTTTTATCTTTATAAGAGAAACCATAAATCGAAGCATTTCCTGTGTATCATATTTCTTTTCCACAAGATGCATCTCTTTAGACTCAATCTTTGACATATCAAAAAGATTATTGATCAGAGAAAGCAGCGATTCCGATGCATTTTTTATATCAAGGGAATAATTCCTCATAGCCTTAACATATGGCGCCGGAACACCTGTAGTGTCTTCACGAAGAGCCATTTCATTCATACCCATAATCGTGTTGATTGGGGTACGTATATCATTTGACATATTTGCAAGGAATCTGGTTTTTGCAGAATTTGCTCTTTCAGCATCATCCTTTGCACGGCTGATCTCCATATATTGTTTTTTAATGACCGTAACCCTTAAGATCTGCCATACAATGGTACCGGCAAAGAAAGCAACCAGAACTATCATAAGTAATCTAAAAACAGGCAATTCTGTAAATCTTGCTTTCTTTACAATCTTATAAGTATTGTCCAGCATCACTGTTCCATCATCATCCAATACTTTAACATGGAGAGTGTAATCACCATATTTTAAGGATGTAAATTCAATTGCAGATAATTCTGACCTTAGAACCTCTATTCCATCATGTTCCATACCTTCAATATATACCATAACTTTTGGATTCATCATGGTATAATCCATTACCGACGCAGTTATACGAATTCTTCCAGCTTTGTTGGGAATCGTAAAGACACCATCTTGATCAGCGTAAATCCTTTCATTTACGCAATAAATGGAACTTATGGATGTTTTTACCTTTGCTCTTTCTTCATGCATCTTATTAACATTAACCTTACACACACCGGTACGAACCGGGATATATAAAAATCCATCCTCATCCAATTCGCTATAGGAATTTGAAGAAGGTGCGTCAGTAAGGCCATTTTCTATGGTATACAGCTTGTAATCGGTAACATTATCAGAAATCATTTCATTTGTATCAACTACATAGATTCCGTATGAAGAAAGGATCCACATATCGTTATCATCATTAAAATATAGATCATAATTATTATTATAAGGAAATGTGGTGACTTCCTTTATCACGCCATTCTTCATATATTCAATGGAATTAGAAGTAATGATCCAGTAAACGTCATTTATATCATCCTTTTTTATCCTCATTATGACATCACTGGTAAGGCCATCATCACGACCAATATTTATTACTTCATTTTCAGTAATCTTATAAATTCCGTCCCCATCGGATCCGGCATATATTTCTCCATCATCTCCAAGGGCTACAGTAAGAAAAACAGTATTTTTAACACCATCCTCTATACCTACAGTACGCTCCACCTTACCGTTTCTTATTATGGCAAGACCTCCATTTGTGCCACAAAGAATAGATCCGTCTTCCTTTGGAATGCAGCATCTGATCTCATCTGATAAAAGACCATCTTTAGTTGTATAGTTTTTAATCTCTCCATCTTTAGAATAGCAGATAACACCGAGACCATCGTTATATACTGCAATCCAAAGATTGCCTGAGACATCCTCTTTTATACATCTTACTCTTGCGCTTCCTATAAAATGAGTCAATTCATCTTCTACTGCTTTATCGTTTTCATCTATAATTCGAAGGCCTTCATTTGTGCCCACATATAATCTTCCATTATAAATACAGGTAGCATTCGTTACCTCTTCTTTAAGTCCTGCTTTCTCTGAAAAATTAACGAAATTATCGGCAACTACCTTCATTACTCCCTGAGTTGAAGAAGCAAACCACATATTTCCCTGATAATCCGATGTCATCATTTCGATGGCACTGTCCATTGGAATATCCTTAAGAACATGGAAAGATTCTCCATCAATAAATCCAACGACGCTTAAGGATGAAGCCCATACCTTGCCACAGTCATAAGAAAGCCAGTGAGTATTATCGATAGGAGAAGCAGATATTCTTTTTAAATGATTCTTATCTGCTCCAAAATCTCCATAGTATATTCCACCACTGTCGGTTCCAAAATATAACTTTCCATCATTTTCCGGATCACAGAGAATTGTTGTGATTTTTTCTAATCCAAGATCATTACTATGATAAAAAGCTGAAATCTTATGATCCTCTATGGAAAAAATGATTCCATTTGCAGTCTGACCGTAAATCTTTCCAGTGCCGTCAGCGTCCAATTTTAAGACGCGTTCTCCATTTAATCTCTCGTCATCTATAACACAAAGTTTCATGGATGAATCTATATAACAGACACCATCTGTGGTTCCTACATAGATGTCACCGTTTGTTCCTTCTTCAAATATACGGATAGATGAAGAAGGCAAACCCTCTTTATATGTAAAATGAGTCCTGGTTTTACCATCGATCACAACTACTCCATTATCATTTGTCGCAACCCATATTCTGCCAAGACTATCCTCAAAAAGTCCTCTACCATTGGTAAGTCCTTCGCTTGTGTCCAGTCTTTCAAAGTTGCTTCCATCATAACGGATTATGCCGCTATAGCTTGCGATCCATACATAACCATCCCTTGATCCCAGAATAAAATTTGCATCAGATGTAGGAAGTCCGCTTGTGGCATCATAGATTTCTGCAGAATAAGATACATTTTCAACAGCACCTGTAGCAGCATATCCACCGCCTGTTTTATTTTCATCTGTCCCTTCATCTTTGGCAAAGGCCAGCTTTGAAGAAATAATCAGTGCCAAGAACAACGTTACTATAAAAATTGTTGTAAGAAAAAATCTTCTTTTATTTTTTATCATACACGCCTCCCGTCATAGACTATCCGGGTTATACTTTCTTAGAACAACCTTCACCTCATCGAGTTCCTCCATAAATACTTCGACGCACTTTGGATCAAACTGTGTTCCCTTACCCTCTTCTAGTATTGAAAGTGCCTTTTCAATGGAAAACGCTGGTTTGTAAACTCTTGGAGAAGTAAGGGCGTCAAATACATCTGCTACCGCCATAATTCGTGCTGAAAGCGGTATAACTTCGCCATGTAATCCTTCCGGATAACCTTTACCATCCCATCTCTCATGATGATAAGCTGCCATATTTCTGGCTTCCTTAAGATAGCTATCACCCTCAACTGTACTTATGGCATGCTCAATAATAAGCTTACCTGCAGTGGTATGGGTCTTCATTATTTCAAATTCTTCATTGGTAAGTTTTCCGGGTTTATTAAGAATTTCATCAGAAATATTTATTTTACCTACATCGTGCAGCGGCGCAGATCTAACCACATCAGACATAAATTTAGGCGTTAATTTCTCAGCATAGTAGCCCTTCTTTTTTAAGCCTTTAACAATAATATCAACATAAGCGGCAGTCTTTTGAATATGTGCTCCGGTATCCGAGTCACGATTTTCAACCATGTCAGCCATTGTGATAATAAGACCGTCCTGCATCTTTGCAGTAGAATCAGCTAATCTTCTGTTACTACGCATCTGCTCTGCCTGATTTAAAGTCATTTGACAAAGTGAACGATATAATTTTTCAAGCTCATCATTAGTATGAACATCAAGTTTTCTAAATTTTTTTACACTTGCATCAAGTCCCACCTGATCATTAGCTGTATAAGAAAATCCATCTACCGCTTTTGTAATAGCGTTAATAGGATATACAACATGATAATCCGTGATCCACATTACTATTGAGCATAAAAGAATAAAGAAACTAAGATAAAGACTGATAACTTCAACCAGAAATTTATTTCTATTTTCAGCAATACCATCTACATCCACATCTGCTATGGCGTAACATGCACAGCTGCCGTCAGATTTATATACCGGAAATGCAGCTGTAAGAAGATTTCCATATTCATCATTTGTTATGATAGGATCTACATTTTCACCAGCCATAAGATTTGGAAGCATGGATAAAAATGGTTCTTCATAAGCAATCATACTTCCCGGCTCATCACCTAATACATCTTCTGTATCTATATCAAAAACCACCTGAAATCCTTTGTCAGTTATTTTATAGACATATAGATATGCAATACTAAATGAACCATCATAAATATCATTAAGAAGTTTCTTTGTTTCAAGATATCCCTCAGCTTCTTCGCCTTTAATGATAAATTCATCAACTCTGTCACCATCGATAAAACGAGAAGCCATTACTGCCGTGCCCTTAGCTACATTTTCGTTTTCCTCCATAAGAGTTTTATAATAAATATCGGAACTGATAACTGTTCCAACTAAGGCTATTGTAAATAAAGAGCTGATAAGAACTATGACTATCTTTGTTCTAAGAGAAACTCCACTATATTTGATTTTTTTCTTACTTTGAACTTTATCATCAGCCAGTGGTGTAAACATCCACATGGTAAAATTGCAATATCTGTTAAAATGTTTTGGAAGAATTTTTAGAATTATAACAACTAATAAAACTGTGATAACCTTATCAGCAAGATCAATAATAAGGCTTGAAAATACATGTGAAACCACAAGATTAAAATGTCCTGTGGCATAGATCATCCCGCAAAGTGTGCCGCTGTCGTATGTAACCCCTTCCACAAACCATGCAATAAGCGCACCAATACCTCCGCCTATCAATGAAAAAATAAAAATTGCCCCTATTATACCAGCTGCCTTTTTAAACCATCTTTTTTTGCATAAATAGGCCGCACTTACAGCAATTATCACATTTAAAATGCCATAATACATTGATAACGGATCATAAATATTTTTTATAATATTTGTTGCAAAACCAACAATTACCCCCGGCAGATATCCACCTAAAACCGCCACCAGAATAGTTCCTACTGTATCAAGACTTACCGACAGATTCATCGAGGTAACCGAATAATTCAAAAATACATTCAGAACAATTCCTGCAATGCAGATAAAAACCGCAGATACATTCTGCTTTTTCAAAATGCTAACGATCTTTGTCTTCACTTTAACCCCCTCCAGGTTGTCTAGCGAAATATTATTCCATATACCATAACCAACAACAATATATAAATCAATTTTACAATAAAAAGTGTAAATTTTCAAATTAACATAAAAAAAATATAACACAGCATGAAGTTTATTACACATTAATATTTCATTAAACTGATTAAAACAAGATTAAATATAAGACATAATTGTTTCACCGCTCCACACGTGAACTTCTATATATCGTTCTGGTCCATTTGCCCCATCGTCATTCCAATCCTGTGGCAGACCATATTTCTCAATCACACCAAGAATTTCCTCATAGGTATAAACTTTTCGTCTATACTCCTTACCATCATTTACTTTTGGGCTGAATGTCGGCATGGAGTCCCCATATGTAAAAGACAATTTTCTTATATCAAACTCTTCTATAGGAATCTTCAGAAAATCCGGCTGCTCATACCATGTGCTAAGCCATGGACTATGCTCCAACACCATATAATAAGGCGACTCCACTTCAATGATGCCGCCCTTCGCCGCAAACTCTCTCCTCAATATTTCTTCGCAATTTCGCCTCTTTTGAATATAATCTGCATCTCTCGCGGCACATAAAGAGTTCGGACGTTCTATCTTAATCTGCTTCAGCACCTTACAAGCTTCTTCTTCAGATATAGCTGTCAGGCTTTTAAATGGTCCTGTGCGCTTATCAAAATAATGATATAAATACATAATAATTCCCCTCTACGTTCATGCACTCACTGCTTTTTCCAGTTGACATAAAAAATGGACCACACTCCCCGGGACTATGGTCCATTCTTATGTCAACCGATCATGATCCCAGATTTAAAATTTATTATTATGAAAGTTCTTCTAACACAAATGGCATCATATATATAGGTTTATATTTCAGCTGCTCAAGATTACCGACATCCTTCTGTGAAAATAGGTATTGTCGATACACTTTCTTAGAATACTTTTTGCAAAAAGCTGATATTGATTTATGGGTATTTACATTAGAAGATTTAATCTCTATCGGCACAATCTTAGCATTAGATGCAATAAGAAAATCCACCTCATAAAAATGAATATCATCGTCCTTTTTCCATGTATGGTAAAAAAGCCTATTTCCACTGGCTACTATCATCTGAGCAGCTGCATTTTCGTAAAGATATCCAAGATTGGCATCCAGCTTATCGGAAAGAAGTTTACTATATATCTTTGTATGTATTTTATCCACGGAATTAAAAAGCAGTGTAGTAAATAATCCTATATCTGACAAATAAAGCTTATATGATTCATCATCAGCAGTAGCCCCGAGTGATACATCCGGATTCATAACATTATAGGATATCTGAACTGTCTTTGAATCCAAAAGCTCCGAAAATATTTCTTTATCCTTATTCGTCATTCTCTTCCCTGTTGCATTGGATATGACATATCTCTTTTTATTTGC
>DFFQ01000230.1 GCA_002371025.1 Lachnospiraceae bacterium UBA3772
CCATAGGAAGTCCTATCAGATTCGTAGGTGTTCCAAAAACTGTTGATAACGATTTAATATGTACAGATCATACACCAGGTTTTGGTTCTGCTGCTAAGTTCATTGCAACATCAATGCTTGAAATGGCTCATGATACTGCAATCTATGAAGTACCACATGTAACAATTGTGGAAATTATGGGCCGTAATGCAGGTTGGCTTACAGCAGCTGCTGCACTTGCAAGAAATGAATATAACACTCTTCCACAACTTATTTATTTACCAGAAGTTCCTTTTGATAAAAAAGCTTTCATTAACGACGTAAAAGCAGAACTATCTAAAACTAATAACGTTGTTATTGCTGTGTCAGAAGGTATCAAGGATAAAGATGGAAATTATATTCAAAACGATACCGCCACTCAGGATAAGTTTGGACATACTCAACTTTCTGGGGCTGGTAAAGCTTTAGAACTTTTAGTTATAGAAGAACTCGGTTTAAAATGCAGATCTGTAGAACTTAATATTGTTCAAAGATGTGCAGCTCATATATCATCAAAAACTGATCTTGACGAAAGTGAAAACTTAGGACGTATGGCTGTAAAATTTGCATTAGAAGGCGAAAGCGGAATTATGCCTGTACTTAAAAGATTATCAAACAATCCTTATAAATGTGAAATTGAATTTAGTAAATTATCTGAAATAGCTAACAAAGAACGCCTTGTACCAAGAGAATGGATTACAGATAAAGGTAATGATGTAACTGATGAAATGGTACAATATTTAAAACCACTTATTATGGGTGAAATTAGTGTAAACTATAAAGATGGACTTCCAGTATATGAAAATATAGCTCATCTTTATTAACAAATTAAAAGACGTAAAAAGTCAGATTTAATATCTGATTTTTACGTCCTTTTTTATTTATAGTATATCTATATATTCTCCAGCAAGCGCTTTATTCATGCTTCTTACAGCACAGAACTTACCGCACATTGAACATGTGTCATCATGTTCTGGTGCTCTGTCATCTCTTATGCCCTTTGCTGTTTCAGGGTCTAGAGATAATTCCCACTGTTTGTCCCAATCAAACGTTCTTCTAGCATCACCCATTTCATTATCCTTATCCATGGCATGTGGAATCTTCTTTGCAATATCTGCTGCATGCGCTGCAATCTTTGAAGCAATAATTCCCTGCTTTACATCATCAACATTAGGAAGAGCTAAGTGTTCAGCTGGTGTAACGTAACATAGGAATGCTGCGCCATTTGCTGCGGCTATTGAACCACCAATTGCTGATGTGATGTGGTCATATCCAGGAGCAATATCTGTAACGATTGGTCCAAGTACATAGAATGGAGCTCCGTTACAAATAGTCTGCTGCATCTTCATATTTGCTGCAATCTGATCCATTGGCATATGGCCAGGACCTTCAACCATAACCTGAACATCTCTTGCCCATGCTCTCTTTGTAAGCTCACCAAGTCTTACTAATTCCTCAATCTGACAAACATCTGAGCCATCTGCAAGACAGCCTGGTCTACAAGCATCACCAAGTGAAATTGTAACATCATACTCTCTACATATCTCAAGAATTTCATCATAATATTCATAGAATGGATTCTCTTCACCCGTCATGCTCATCCAAGCAAATACTAATGAGCCACCTCGAGATACAATGTTCATTTTTCTCTTATGCTTTTTAATCTGCTCAATTGTCTTTCTTGTAATTCCGCAGTGAAGTGTAACAAAGTCAACACCATCTTCTGCGTGAAGTCTTACAACATCAATAAAGTCTTTAGCAGTAAGTGTTGCTAAATCTCTCTGATAGTGAATTACACTATCATATACTGGAACTGTACCAATCATTGCTGGACATTCACTTGTAAGTTTCTTTCTAAATGGCTGAGTATTCCCATGAGATGATAAATCCATAATTGCTTCTGCACCCATGTCAACTGCGGCCATAACTTTCTGCATTTCAATATCATAATCTTTGCAGTCTCTTGAAACACCAAGGTTAACATTTATCTTTGTTCTTAACATTGAACCAACACCTTCTGGTTCAATACATGTATGTAATTTATTTGCGCAAATTGCCACCTGTCCTTTCGCAACCCAGTCTCTAATTTCTTCCTCTGTTCTGTATTCTTTCTTAGCAACAGCCTTCATCTCAGGTGTGATAATTCCCATTCTAGCTGCTTCCATCTGTGTACTATAATTTCTCATTCTTCTATTCCTTTCTCTGCCCCTGATTTTACATCAGGGGAGCCCTCCGCGGCTTTGAGCGGAGTCAAAGATTCTCTGTAAGAGAATCTACCTTTCTCTGCCCCTGATTTTATATCAGGGGAGCCCTCCGCGGCTTTGAGCGGAGTCAAAGATTCTCTATAGGAGAATCTACCTTTTTATTTTATAAGCATATAATTATGACATAATGGTCCTGAACCTTTACCTAGGTCTAAATCTGCTTTCAAACAATTAGTAATATATTCTTTAGCGTGTTTAACTGCCTCTTCTAAGCTTTCGCCTTTTGCGAGGCCTGAGCAAATGGCTGATGACAATGTACAACCAGTTCCATGAGTATTTGGATTAT
>DFFQ01000118.1 GCA_002371025.1 Lachnospiraceae bacterium UBA3772
ATTTTCAACTTTTTCATTATTATTTATATCGCCCAAGTTTTACCTCCTTATTAACATATGTTCATTTGTTCATATGTTCAATATATAACTATTATTATTAAATGTCAATATTAAAAGGAATAAATTCTTATTTATGTGGTTTTATTAATATTGACAGCTCGATTAAAGACTGTTATATTTCTTTTGAATTTGAAATAAATTATCATTTTCGGAGGATGAAATGGCCGCTGGTTCAAGAGGAAAATATAAGACAAAACATTACTATACTATTCTGGATTATATAAAGAGCAAACCTACAAAACACTATACTGCTGCAGAGATTGACGCAGCATTTTCAGGTAAGGATAAAAATATAGGCACCGCTACTGTTTATAGAAACCTTGAAAGAATGGTAGAAGAAGGGATTCTTACAAAATACTATATTGATAAGGACAGTGCGGCATATTATCAGTACCTTGACCCTGAGTCACATTCTCCAAAAGGCACCTGCTATCATTTAAGATGTGAAGTATGCGGCAGATTAATTCATCTTCACTGCAAGGAAGTAGATGAATTTAAAGATCATATGTTAAGAGAACATTCATTTCATCTGGATCCTATGAGAACTGTTTTTTACGGAATCTGCGACGAATGCGCAGGTATTAAGAGAATTCAGATTGTATAGACTAAAAAAGAATAGAATAAAACATAAAGGAATTTTATAAATGGCATTACTTATTACATTTATCGCCGGAATATCAATACTCGCCGGCGCAGTTATAATTAAATTATTTAAGAACCCGGAGACTATTGAGCATCTTTCTATCGCTCTTGCACTTGGTTCATTATTTTCTCTTATGACTTTCGATCTTGTACCTGAGATTTTAGAATCTTCTCACGAGATGGGGCTTTTGATCCCTATAGTTTTTACAGCCATTGGTTTTGTTTTATTAAAACTTTTAGATCTCTTTGTTCCGGATCATGAAGATACTGATGAGAATCATGATACAGAAAATGCAGCCCATATCGGTCTCATTTCCGCTCTTGCTGTAATCCTTCATAATATTGTTGAAGGAATGACAGTATATAGTCTTTCCCTTTCTTCATTTGAAAAGGGAGCTATATTTGCCTTAGGTATCTCTCTTCATAATATTCCTATGGGCATGCTTATTTATTCAACTTTGGCAGATTCAAAGAAGGCTAAGAAAATTGCTGTTTTTGCATCCGTTACTGTTTCAACACTTATCGGCGGAATACTTATGAAACTGATCGCAAAGCATCTGACCGAAAATGTTATCAGCTGCCTTGTAGCTATGGCCAGTGGAATGATAATCTATATCATTTTTTTGGAACTTATCCCTCATGTAATAAAAACAAAGCCTGCAAAAATTTCCATAATAGGAATTATCACAGGCTTTCTCATTGTTCTTTTAAGTTGTAAATTAGCTTAACTGTCGCAAAATAACTCGACTAATGTGCCGTTTGACGGCTTAGCTGTTAGAATCTACATGTGCAGCAAATCCTTGCAGATTAGTCTCTACAGCACTAGCTACCTGGTCATTATAACCATAAACGATTCCTTTTCTTGTAAGGTCTAATATGCTCTTGATTGTCTTAAGTGCGTCATCTACAGGTGTCTTCTTTGAAAAACCGCCTGTAGTTGTAAACCCAAGAGTTTCATATTCACCATATCTATCCATAACTAAAAGATTATGTGTCTTAGTAGTAGGAATAAAATAATAACGTGTTGTCACAACACGTGGATACATCCAGAGAATATCCCTTACAGGTATTACTTTTGCTGTTTTAAGCTTTGTGATGATTATGGCTGTAGGTGTTACTAAAGCATCAAAAATCTTAAATCCCTGGTCTACTTCATTTTCAAGTCTCTGATATTCGTCAGGAGTAAGCTTATTCCAGCTTTCCATTCCTTCATCATAAGCTTTCTTATTAAGTGCGCCTCTTTTAACGCCACCCTTACTCTGAATATAGGCACTGATTCTTGGATACTGTTCAAATCCCATTTCTATAAACCTCCTCATGTGTTTGTGCACTCACATTCTAATCTATTGGACACATTTTTTCAATACAAAATATAAATACAAGGAAATCTTCTTATCATTCAGAAACCGTTTTTTCTTTAGATACCACCGGGATATTCATCTTAATCTGTGGTAATTTAAGTTCCGATACAAGAATGGCTGAAAACATCAGTACGCATCCACATATTTCTCTTCCCGATAATCTATCTCCTAAGAGAAGGCAGCCCGAAAGGGCTCCAAATACACTTTCAAGACACATAACAAGACTTGCAGATGAAGGATTAACTTTTCTTTGTGCGATCACCTGACACGTAAATGCTATACCATTTGAAAATATTCCTGCATATAGTATGGACCACATAGCTTTTCTTATTGATCCCATGTCTGGCTCTTCAAAAATAAACATAGATACTGTAGAAAGACATGCCACTACAAAAAACATGATTGCTGTCAGTTTAAGGCTGTCAGCTTTTTTTGAATAATGATTTACTGCCATTATCTGCAAAGCGTAAATTATCGCACAAAGAATGACCAGACTGTCTCCTATTCCAATCTTAAATGAGCCATTTATACTTAAAAGATATAGTCCCATAAGGCTTAATGCTACTGCAAACCATATCTTTTTCTCCTGCTTTATCCCACTTATCAGTGATATGACCGGAACCAGCACTACATAAAGAGTTGTTATAAAACTTGCCTTAGCCGTTGTAGTAAATGAGAGTCCGTACTGCTGGGTAAAGCTGGCCAGAAATAAAAGCATTCCGCATACAAGTCCTGCCTTTATGTTCGCCTTAACACTTTTCTTTTTGTCTTCCTTTGTCAGTTTTTCTGTGATATTTTTTCTTTCTTTTTTATCTCTAAACACAATAAAAGGAAGAAGCACTATAGTTCCTATATAACTTCTTCCTGTAAGATATGTAAATGCTCCTACATTCTTTGCTCCTATGCTCTGGGCTGCAAATGTAGTCCCCCAGAAAAATGCTGCAACAAACAGCAGGAATACATATTTTTTTCGTTTTTTCTATTGTCGTTTTTTTCTGTTACTGATTTCATTTTTTTGCTCCATTAAAAAGTTACTGATGAACTATAGCATAACCAGTTTAATTTGTGAAGCAAAAAAATATTACCTTTAGGAAAGTGGTAGTTCATTAATATCCATTAAATCCCCCGCTGATTATGGTATCTGAAAAGTCAAAAAACTTATCCAGATCCACATAGCCATCGATTCCATTTACTCTGCCTTCGTTTGAATACTGCCATCCGCCATAATCGATTGCCGGCTCATCATCTCCATACCAGGCAACCCAATGAGAATAGTTCTTTAACTTACTGTCATCGAGCCTGTCTCTAAATCCGCTTACCTCACTGGCATAGATGCCTGCGAAGTAGCCCGCCTTTTCAAGAAGCTCTAAGAAAGCGACAGCAGCCTCTGTTGCACCTGCTTTATCACTAGGGCTTGTAGCTTCCACATCAATATAGACTGGGAAGTCCAGCTGTTTTCCTTTAAGCATATCGAGAAATCTTCTTGCATCCGCTTCCCCATCTGCTTTAGTTATACATTTCTCTCCAACAAAATAGTAAGCTCCAACATGAAGTCCCGCTGCCTTTGCCTCTTTATAATTTTGTTCCCATTTGCTGTCAGTATATAATCCGTCGTCGCTTCCACCCGCCTTGATTATAACTGCTTCGATTCCAGCCGCTTTAACCTTTTTCCAATCAATAGTCCCCTGCCAGGCACTTACGTCAATCCCTTTTATCATATATTACCTCCTGCTACATTTAATAATTAATGTAGCCTGATAATATATGATTTTTTCCTTTATGTGTCAGATTCTATCTATAAAGTAAAATATAACCTTAAGAGGTCAATTATTTCTTTTCAACTGCCACTCCATTATTTTCTTAACCATCCTCTTTCCACTGCCCTGTCAAGGTTTGCCTCTATCCATTTATAAACCTCTGGCATAAAGTCTCTTATTATTTCCATCCTCTTTTCTACTGACGAACGATTTGTCTCCCCTTCTGCCCATGTATGGCCTGCAGTAAGAGTATTATGAAGGAAAGGCTGGAGTCGGTCCATGCAGGCAGCATATTTTGCATCAGATGTCTTCATCTCATCGAATTCTTCCCAGAGTTCTCTTATCATGCTTCCCTGTTCCTCCGGAAGTTCTCCAAAGAGCTTATCCGCCGCTTTCTTTTCTCTTTCTACTTTATCTTCGTTTCCAGCTGCATCATATGCAAATGTATCTCCCGCATAAATTTCTACCAAATCATGTACTACACACATTTTTACTACACGACCAATATCCACTGTCTCCTTTGCATATTCAGAAAAAAGCATAGCCATAACAGCTATATGCCAGGAATGCTCAGCATCATTTTCACGTCTGCTCTGATCTATAAGCACTGTCCTTCTAAGGATTGAAGTCATCTTATCAATCTCTGCTGTAAACTTTAACTGCTGATCAAGTCGCATATTATTGCTGGATAAAAAATTATCAATTGAAAGCATATCTTACTCCTTCCTTACGCTATTTATATAATTTAAAAGTCTTAAACCTAAATCCGCCACTCTAAATAACTACTGCTTACTATACTCTTTAACAATCGCGGTAAGGATTTCAACCACCTTATCCATTCCTTCAGCTGTGATATGTTCAAATGGTCCGTGGAATGCATATCCTGCTGTTCCAAGGTTTGGACATGGAAGTCCTCTAAAGGAAAGTCTTGCTCCGTCAGTTCCTCCACGTACTGGTACTTCTAATGGCTCTAAGCCCTGTTCTTTGATACATTTTTTTGCAGTTTCCACTATATGCATATGTGGTCTTATCTTTTCGATCATGTTTCTATACTGTTCATTGATTGTAAGGGTTACTGTGCCTTCCCCGTATTTTTCATTTATTGTTTTTTCAATCAGGCGAAGAGTCGAAAGCTTTGCTTCAAAAAGCCCCCAGTCATGATCTCTTATGATATAGTCGATCTCTGCATTTTCTACATCTCCCTTGATATCTGTAAGATGATAAAATCCTTCTCTATCTTCTGTATGGGCTGGTGTTTCCGCTGCCGGTAACATAGCAGAAATCTCACAGGCCACAAGAGCTGCATTAACCATTCTATCCTTTGCATCTCCCGGATGAACGCTTACGCCTTTTATTACAAAGGCTGCAGACGCTGCATTAAAGTTTTCGTACTCGATTTCATTTTCAGCTCCGCCATCAACAGTATAGGCAAATTCAGCTCCAAATTTATTAAGCTCAAGCAATTCAGCCCCATGTCCAATTTCTTCATCAGGTGTAAATGCAACCGAGATCTTTCCATGAGCCATATCACTATTTATCACTTCTTCGCAAAGAGTCATGATCTCAGCAACCCCCGCCTTATCATCAGCTCCAAGAAGTGTGCTTCCATCAGTTGTAATAAGTGTTCTTCCCTTTAAGCTCTTTAAATGTGGGAAAAGCTTATTAGTAAGGACACGGCCATTTCCTAATTCTATATCTTCTCCATCATAATTTTCATGTATCACTGGCTTTACATTTTCTCCTGAGCAGTCAGGAGCTGTATCTAAATGAGCGATAAAGCCGATAGAAGGAACATTTTCTAAGCCTTCTGTTGCAGGAATATGGCCTGTAACGTAACAATGCTCATCCACTGCTGCATCCTCAATTCCAAGTTCTTTCATCTCCTCAACTAACTTTTTTGCAAGATCAAACTGTCTTTTAGTAGAAGGAGTCTCCTCTACACTTTCATCACTTGTTGTATGTATAACTACGTAATTTAATAATCTTTCGTATGCTTTCATTTAATCTATTCCTCTCTTCTTAAGTTATATTCTACTTTAAATTATATTATCTCCAAGGTCTCTCTTTATCAAGCCATCCATTTTTCTTCCAGTACTTAAAATCTGTATACTCTGGATTCTCTTTTCCAAGTTTGGTCTGCAGCATTCTTACAACATAAAATTTTGCTTTAGTAAGAAGCGAAGTCCTAGCTGGTCGTGTGAAATCTATCTTTTTTATTCTTTCTGCAACACTATTCAGTTTTGATAACATCTTATCTTTCTTTTTATCCGAAAGCTTTTCCCAGTCGATCTCACTCATTAATTTAAAACTGCATACCCTGATACTGCTGATCCCCCACCATGAAAGGCTGTCCTTAATATCCTTTGCAGCATCTTTACCGCCTGATCCAAGGCACTGAGTGATTATCACTGCACGTTTGCCAAACATTTCCTTAGCAGGTCTATGAGGCATCCATCTATAACCAAAATGATCCAGCATAGCCTTCATTGCTCCAGTTGCATGATAAACATATACTGGCGATGTAAAGATGAGAAGATCCGCCGCAAACATGGCTTTCTCTATTTTTTGAACATAGGCGGCATCCTTACACAAATGCTCCTTTTCACGAAAGCAGTTGGTACATCCACAGCAGAAATTCGGACAATCCTTTGGAAGATAAAACTCTGTTATCTCTGCATCATCTCTGAATTTATCAAGAAATGCCTCTTTAAGTTTATATGTAACTCCATGTTTTTCAGTTCCATTTATAACTACTATCTTCATTTGATCGTCCTCCCATAAACTTTATCAAATTGTCGGATATGTTTTTCCAGCAACTTAAGTGCTTCTTTTTCTCTGTCAGGTTCTCTGTCACAAACCGTAAGCAGCATATATATCGGAGAATAAAACTGAAGTGTCATTACAGAAATGTCATCTGCCGCAAGTATCCCTTGTGCCACTAGCATTCCAAGTAACATTCCCTGATAAGAAAGTGGCATATCAAAATATTGCTGAGAATAAACCTTCGCAAGTTCTTTATCCTTAAACTGTTCTAAAGTAAGCATCTTTCTAAAACGCTTTGTATAACTGTCATGAAGATAATAAGTAAAAAGGTCTCTTCCCAGTTTAACCAGATGATCTTCATCCATTTTTTTATATATTTCAGCATCTATCATTGGATTGCTGCCATCTATACTTAAAGCCTCTGCCTGCTGCTTAAATCTTAAGTTCATCTCATCAATTATGGCATCAAATATAGCCTGCTTATTTTTATAATGCTTATATAATGACGGCGCCTTTATCCCAACCTTTTCTGCAATATCGTTAACAAAAACATTTGCATAGCCTTTTTCAGAAAAAAGCGTCAGCGCTTCATCGAGAATTCTCTGTTTTGTATCCATCAAATTCGCCTTTCGTTTTGATATTCTATATAATAACTCTGCTAAAATAGCTAACTAAAATTAGCCATCCCTCTTAGCCAGATTATAGGCTAATCAAAATTAGCCGTCAAGTTTTTTGTTATTGACAAAAACTATGGTCTGTTATAGTCTATAGCAAAGTTATGAAGAGGAAGAGTAAGTTGTTACTAGCTTTACAGAGAACCGGATAAGGTGAGAGCCGGCAAGTAATGAACAACCGAACATGGCCTTGGAGCTGCGTACCGAGATATTTATTATTTAGGCTACGACGGGTTCACCCGTTACAGTGATAGACTATCGATGGATCATTTCCCGTCCGTAGTTGAAGAGGCGTGTATCGTGAGATATACGTGAATTAGGGTGGTAACACGAAGCATTTCGCTCTCGTCCCTGAATTTATTTCAGAGAGGAGGGCTTTTTTTTTACAAAAAATTATTATCAGTTGTTTGTAATGTATCGTTGTTATCTAACTAATTTGAGAGGAGAAATGAATTATGAATAAGAAAATATTAGTCGGAGGAGCATGGCCTTATGCCAATGGCTCATTTCATATAGGACATTTAGCAAGTTTACTCCCTGGAGATGTTATCGCAAGATACCACAGGGCATGTAATGACAAAGTATATTATGTTTCAGGCAGTGATTGTCATGGAACACCTGTTGCTTTAAGGGCAAAGGCTGAGGGGAAGTCGCCTCAGGAGATAAGTGATAAGTATCATGAGGAATTTGTGGACTGCTTTAATCGTCTTGGATTTAGTTATGACTGCTACACCAAGACATCGTCAAAAGAGCATAAAGATTTTATTAGGGATTTTCATAAGGAGCTTTATAAGAGTAAGTATGTTTACGAGAAGACTACTCCACAGGCTTACTGTGAATGCTGCAATACATTTCTTGCCGACAGATTTGTAACAGGTACCTGTCCAAAATGTGGCGCGCCTGCCCGAGGTGATCAGTGCGACGCCTGCGGTACAGTATTAGATCCCGAAAATCTTCAAAGCCCAATATGTGCAGTATGTAAAAATCCTGTAACTTTCCGGGATTCAACTCATCTTTATATCGCAATCTCAAAGCTTGAAAAAGAGCTTAAAAATCTCTTGGATAATAATACTAACTGGAGAAAGAATGCGGTAGCATTTACAAAGCGTTATATTAACGAGGGCTTAAGAGACCGAGCCCTTACCAGAGACCTTGACTGGGGCATTCCTGTTCCAAAAGAAGGATATGAAAACAAGACAATTTATATCTGGGCGGAAAATGTACTGGGTTACCTTTCAGCATCAAAGATAATCTGTGATAAAAGGGGCGAAAGTTTTGAGGAACTATTTGGAGAAAATGCAAAGCATTATTACGTGCACGGTAAGGATAATATTCCTTTCCATACTATAATCTTACCTGCCCTCCTTATATCCCATGGCAAGGGACTGCATCTTCCCGATCAGATTGTTTCAAGTGAATATCTGACCCTTGAAGGAAATAAGATTTCAACAAGCCGTAATTATGCTATATGGGTTAAAGATCTTCTGGATAAATATGATCCTGATTCCTTAAGATATTATTTTCTTGCAAATGGTCCCGAAAAAAAGGATGCAGACTTCTCATGGACTGAATATGTCAATAACCATAATGGTGAACTGCTTGGTGCATATGGCAACTTCATAAATCGAAGTCTTAGTTTTATAAATAAATATCTTGGAGGCTATGTTCCGGAAGGTAACATTTCCCCTGAATGGGAAGATGATCTAAGGAAACTCTATACTTCAACTGCTGACAGGATAGAAAAGGGAAATATAAAGGATGCCTTAGAGGGGATATTTGAGATCATAAGAAAAGCGAATAAGTATTTTGACCAAGAGCAGCCTTGGAAAAGCAGAACTTGTGATCCTTCTGCCTGTAGCAACACCCTATATAACTGCACCCAGATCATTGCAAACCTTGCTGTCTTACTTTCCCCTTTCCTTCCTTTCTCTTCAGAAAAGGTCTGCCGCTGGCTAAATATAAATACTGATTGGAAATTTAAGACTGTAGCTTCTTACTTCAAGCTTCCAGAAATTGAAATCTTATTTGAAAGACTGGATAAGTCGGTAATAGAAGAAGAAAAAAGTAAATTGGTCAATTTATCGTAAATAAAGAATTAAGTCGAGGGGCATATCTAAAAAGAGGATTCCAAACGGAATCCTCTTTACTCTTAGATATCTATGTACTTCTTTATTTAGTTCTACGTCTATATTTAATTCTTCTTATTTATGAAAGCTTCATAAAAAGGAGACATACCACGAAGACGCTCTACTGATTTTTTAAGTACATCCACTGTCTTATCAATATCATCCTTTGTAGTTTCATCTGATAGTGTAAGTCTGATAGATCCACGCGCAATATCTTTAGGACGCCCAATTGCTAAAAGCACATGTGAAGGGTCAAGCGCTCCCGATGTACATGCCGAACCAGATGATGCCGCAATCCCACTAAGATCAAGTAAGATCATAAGTGACTCTCCTTCGATGAAACGAAAGCAGAAATTAGCATTGTTGGAAAGACGCATTTCTCTGTCACCGTTTAATACTGTATAAGGTATCTCTTTTAATACTCTTTCGATCAGATAATCTCTTAGTTTTCTTTCATAAATGGTACGCTTTTCCATCCTCGTAGCGGCAATTTCAACCGCCTTAGCTGTACCAATGATACCTGCTGCATTTGTTGTTCCAGCACGTTTACCTCTCTCCTGCGCGCCTCCATGGATTAAAGAACTTATTTCAATACCTTTTCTGATATAAAAAACCCCTACACCCTTGGGACCATTTATTTTATGCGCAGAAGCAGAAAGCATATCTATATTCATTTCATTTACATCGATTGGAAGATGGCCAAAAGCCTGCACTGCGTCAGTATGAAATAACACTCCATGTTCATGGGCAATCCTTCCAAGTTCCTTGATTGGCTCTATTGTTCCAATCTCATTATTCGCAAACATAATGCTTATAAGAATTGTATCCGGACGAATGGCCGCTTCAAGCTCAGCTGGATTTACAAATCCATTTTCATCCACATCAAGATAAGTCACCTCAATGCCATGTTTTTCTAAAAATTCTGCTGTATTGAGGATTGCATGATGTTCAATCTTTGTTGTGATAATATGTTTTCCCTTATCACTGTACGCATCAGCAATTCCTTTTAATGCCCAGTTGTCTGATTCAGAACCACCACTTGTAAAATAAATCTCTTCTCTTTTCGCCCCTAGGAATTTAGCAATCGACTCCCTTGCTTCCCCTACTTTACCTGCTATCTTTCCAGAAAATGTATATGTGCTGGACGGATTTCCATACTGTTCTTCAAAATATGGCTTCATTGTTTCAAAAACTTCTGGTAATACCTTAGTAGTGGCTGCATTATCTAAATATATAAATTGTTCCATAAATCACCTCTAAAAATCTCCCTATCATTTTAGTAGGTAATTTTATATTACATATTCCTAGCTTGTCAATAGGTTATTGATGATCCATTCTTGATCAGTTCCAGTGTTTCTTCTACCGAAATACATTCTGCATATCTTCCCGGCCACATATTCTTATTATAAAATTCATATGTGATTTTTGCATCCATATATGGATTAGCTATTGTAGAATTTGAGTGCTCCGGCACGATCATTTTATAGCCTCTTTCAAAACCGCTTTTTATCGTGGCATCCATGCAGTAATCTGTCTGTAGTCCAACTACGATTACAGTGCTTATATTTCTTGACTCCAGATACTTAGTCAGCCCAGTTGATTTATGAAAAGCACTGTTTATATTTTTATCAAAAATCTTTTCTTTCTCCAGCGGTGCAAATTCCTCATAGATTTCAAATGAATCGTCTCCTTTTGAAAAGCCTGAACCCGGCCCATCATCATGGCGCACATAGATTACTTCAACACCACATTCTCTGGATGCTTTGATCAGAGTCTTGATATTTCCTTTTAACTCCTCAAAACCATAAAGTCTATCATCCGTGATTCCTTTTTGTGTGTCAACCACCAGTAAAACCATTATTTATTTTCCTCTATCATTTTCTTTCTAAACTCAAACCATTCCTCATCTGTCTGTTCAAAGCCTACTGATTTGAACATTTTTCTACTCTGTTCATTAAATGCGTAAATTTCAGCTTTAACTAATGGCATTTCTTTTTCTCCAGCCAACTTAAGCATATCAAGGATACACTTTCTTCCTATATGTCTATTCTGATATTCTTTGCAGATTACAATGGCAATCTCGCCATTATTTCTAAGAGAGACATCTCCTACAAGGATTCCCTGATACTCTATATAATATAGGCTTCCATTTGAATTCAGATAGTCATACATTCTCACAAGTAGTTCTCTGTCATAAACCGTGTCGATATTATCAACCTGCTTGCAGACATCAGAGTCCTGATACCATTTGAGAGTCGCCTCTTCATTAGGAAAATATGGAATCAGCCTAATATCATCATCAACAATCCTTATATGGTTATTTCGCTCTACGTAGCATTCATCACACATCCTACAAATTCTCCATCATCATTTTCTACTACAAATATATTTGAATTTTCTGACAAACCTTTTTTTCAAAAATATTTCAGCCTGCTCCATTTTTTCAATATGTTTCATCACAACAGGATCAGAAATCACGCTTTATCAGATTTTTATCTTTATAACCCTTGAATTCTCGGCCTCATCTAATAATTCAACCTCATTATCGCTGATTTGCTTAACGCTTATTATCCAGTCGACGTTCTTTGGGTCTCGTCCAAATTCATACCACTGATCACATTCTTTATCATAAACATATGATTCAAATGGTTCTTTCAACCTGAAGACAATTACTCCGCATCCTACAACAACACAAAACTTTTCATTTTTATCAATGAGAGCATCCAAAGGATCCCCGTAATGCTGTCCGACACAACAAACATATTTATCATCACTTTTTCGATAAAGATTTGCCTGCTCATATGCCCCCACAATATAATAGTTCTCACTTTCCGCTAGGATTATCTCACTACTTCTGATATCATAAAAATTATTAAAAAACTCGTCATTGTCATATATATTTTGCTGTGACATATTATTCCTTTCCCAATTAAAACTTATGAAAAAACAATATCTATTTCCGAAATAAGCGGATTGATTTTTATCCTATTGTGTAGTATTATTGCGCCATAAAGGAAATGGGTTTTGTGCCGAGTAAAGTCTTATGACTCTAAAGGGGTGCTCGTTTCTTTTTTTATGTCTATAACATCATATAAATACATTTTTCCATCATATGAAATCACCTCCTCAATTAATTTTTTAAGATTGAACGATGGTCACTTTTGTGACCGGCAGTTCTTCGGAAAAGGTTGTCAATCCCATAAAAGTTTTTTCTGCATCTGCTTGTTCCGTTATAGGTTTAAACTCTGTCACATCATCAATTTCTTCACCGGTCAGCAATTGTTCCGGTGTAATCTCAAGTGCTCTGCAAATAGCCATTATCTTATCTGACCCCGGGTTCATATTCTTCTTGTGCCAGTCAAAAATCGTATTTCTGGAGTATGTTCCAAACCTTCTACTTCTCACATGTATACCATGGATGTGTTCCAGCTGTTTCAAATCCAACAGAACAAGCCAGTCTCATGGAAGCCTCATTTCTCGTATCGCACCCCCATACTGGACTCTTCCCTCTTCGGAGCGTTTCTTTTACCATTGCCGCTGATACAATCTTCCCATATCCTTTTCCACGGCATTCCTCTACCGTTTCAACTCCGATATCCACATATTCTTTTGAGATCCCAGAAGCAAATGCACAGGCCAGCATCTGTCCATCTTTGATCAGGCAATATCCGAAGCCGTTTTTTAGGAACTCTTCTTTATCCGGCCATGAAAAAGCCGGTATGATCTTTCCCTTCATCAATCCATAATTTTCGGCCGTTATTTCTTTCAGTTCTGCTTCCTTTGAATAAAGTATGTCGTTTTTCTCTCCCGCAAACTCAAAAATATACCGTTCATGTTTTACAACCAGAGGTGTTTTCAGAATCAGACCCTCCAATCGGCTGTTGTTTTCAGCTTGCAGTGCCATACGTCCCGAATGACCTTCCGGAGGATCCTGCATCATTTTCATGGTTTCTTTTATAAATCCCTCATCATACGCACCCAGGATATTTGCAAACCCACAATAATGCCATATCAATGCAGCAGTAGGAGTTTCGTCATTATCGACAAATATCTCTCCCTTTTGAAGCCCCTCAACAATAGACAGCGGGTAAAATTTCTCTATTTTGATCTGATTTAGCAAATGATCAATTTTTCCGTAATCTGTAAGTTTTATCATTATTCTTTTTTCACCTGCAATTCCGCTATTAATATATAGTGTTTTACAATAAAATTCTCAGACAGTTCCTTTATCAAGTACCGACTGTCCATCCTCACACAGTCGCAGTTGCAAAATGTAGCCATAATCCTCCTGCCAAATAGATGTCCCTATACTTATTCCCAAAATCGGCTGCGCGCATGAAGAATCCCAACAAATTATCTCCAATAAAACAAATAATGGCCCCAACTATGGCAATCATTTAAAGCTTTTTCTCTTTCATTTTTCTTCTCGTATATCATTTGTTCAAATGTTTTCTACCAAAGTATTTATTCCACCTGCTTTATAAATCTTATTTCATAGATCTAACCTCTTCCCCGTTGATATTTTCCGATTATCTCACTTTCGTCCAAAACATGATTTTCAATAGCTTTTATCAAATCCTTCTTTCGACTGTTTTTGCCCAATCTGAGCTTTTTATCCAGTGCATAAACAGTGATAACATATCTATGAATTCTTTTAAATGGAGGCTTTGGTCCCTTGTAACAGTGCCTTCCGTAACCAAGCCCCTGCTCTGCATAAATCGGTTCATCAATCATTGCCCCCTTAGGAAGATTTCCCGGAATCCGACATACAGGCTCAATATTCCATGCAATCCAATGGTTGAACCCCGGCTTTATCGGATGATCCAAATCATCCATCGTAATTGCTATCGATACTGTTTCTTTCGGAAGCCCTTCAATAATAATCTCCGGAGACTTGTTTTCTCCATACCCCGAAAATGAATCCGGCATCCATTCACCAGTTTCAAACTGATTTGCGGTAATTTTCATATACAATTCTCCATCTTTTCTTATTTACAAAACCAATACGTGTGCCATCCAGATATCTGAATGAAAGCATCGCGCGGTACTTGCTGCAATATCGGATACAGTCCAAACCAGTCTGGCGAGGTTTGAATCAACGTTGGTACCTGACCCCAACGTGGTCTTTGTCGCCATTGAATTCTCCTTTTCTTTCATCACTTTCTACATCTAAAAAATATGAAGTCTGGATGATGAACAACACCATCGAACATATCAGGATGCTCTTTCAACATTTCCTCGGGAACCATAGATTCCTGACATTCTTCTATAATAAACCCGGCAGAAATCATATCATTGATAAGAGTAGATACTTTTCTATGGTATACTTCATAATCATCTACAACCCACTTTATCCGGCGCTCTCCTTCTATGCCATAATTATGCAAATTAGCATAAAGTCGTACGCCATCTTCTGTTCTGGTATATCTGTCATATACCCCATCCCATGCTGTCGAAATCGGATGTGACATAGAAAAGACAAGATAACCTCCTTCATTAAGAAGAACATTTATTCTTTTCAATAATAGCAAAAAATCTTCTACATAATCAAAAGCGAGAGAACTTGTAACCAAATCAAACTTCCCATCTATTTGTTCAAGATCTTCAAATGCAAGTCTGCGGTAAATAATGTTCTCGGCCGAATTATTTGCTTTCGCATACCCCAGCATCTTCTCAGAAATATCTATACCAAGCACAGAATAAGCACCTGCTTTAGAATACTGCATTGCATGCTGTCCCATTCCACAACCAATATCAAGTATTTTCTTCCCGTATAAATCAGGTAACATAGAACTGATTATTGGAGTTTCGATAACATCATTGAAATTAATCTCTCTACTTCGAAGATTAGAAAAATTATCAAAAAACGCGTCATTGTCATATATATTTTGCTGTGGCATATTATTCTAACTCCTTATTATCCATTTGGGGGGTTACATTTCTTCATATTCACCTGCGATTTCATATTCATTAAATTCACAGAATGCTTTCATTCGTGTCTTCTGAGCATCCAAGGAATATCCGTCAATCTGCATGGACGTAGATACACGGGTATATAAATAGACTTTAATCTTTTTAGTCTTTTCCAAAGGCTGTCTTTCCTTGTTTTAATCTATCATCGTGAAGCCTCACACGACTTAAGTCGCGTGCTTCC
>DFFQ01000113.1:0-10883 GCA_002371025.1 Lachnospiraceae bacterium UBA3772
ATGCAGAAGCAGATGGAGGAGACTCAGGCTGCTCTTGAAGAAAAGGAATATGAAGCTACATCAGGTGGTGGAGCTGTTAAAGTTAAGATGAATGGTAAGAAGGAGATCACAGAAGTAAAAATCGATCCAGACTGCGTAGATATCGAAGATATTGAAATGCTTGAGGATCTTGTCCTTACAGCTGTTAACCAGGTTATTGAGCTTCAGTCAAATGATGAGAAGAACTCTATGGGACAGATTGCTGGCGGTCTTGGAGGAGGACTTCCATTCTAAATGGGTATTTACGGAGATGAAGTAGACCGTCTTATTGAAGAGTTGGGAAGACTTCCAGGTATCGGAAGCAGAACAGCTCAAAGACTCGCGTTTCATATCATTTCACTTCCGGATGAGAAAGCAGAAGCATTATCTTCGGCCATTGTGTCAGCCAAGAAGAAGATAAGATATTGCAAGACGTGTTTTACCATTACAAATCAGGAAGAATGCCCTATATGCGCTTCAGAGAGGCGTGATCATGGCGTCATAATGGTGGTGGAAACACCTAGAGATGTGGCGGCATATGAAAAAACGGGAAAATATGAAGGAGTATACCATGTGCTTCACGGAGTTATAAATCCAAGCCTTGGTATAGGACCTCAGGATATTAAATTAAAGGAGCTTATGATAAGACTCAGGGGTGATGTGAGAGAACTTATCATTGCGACGAATTCAAGTGTTGAAGGTGAAGCAACAGCAATGTATATATCCAAGATGGTGAAGCCGGCAGGCATTAAAGTGAGCAGGATTGCCAGTGGCGTGCCTGTAGGTGGAGATCTTGAAAGTACTGACGAGATCACGCTGCTTCGTGCTCTTGAGGGACGTACAGAGCTCTAAGTTTACAAACTATATATAGCAGGAGGGATATTAGTATGAAGAGAATTGGTATGCTTACTAGTGGCGGCGATTGCCAGGCACTTAATGCGACAATGCGTGGCGTTGCCAAAGGACTGGAAAATCTCTTTGGAGAAGTGGAGATTTATGGTTTCCTTGATGGATACAAAGGTCTTATCTATGGCAATTATAAAAAGATGAAACCTATGGATTTTACCGGTATCTTAAGTAAGGGTGGTACTATCCTTGGAACATCACGTATGCCATTTAAGATGATGGAGCAGCCAACTGATGATGGTGTTGAAAAGATTCCGGCTATGATCAAGAATTATAAGAAGCTTGATCTGGATTGTCTTGTTGTACTAGGTGGAAATGGATCACAGAAAACAGCTAATCTCCTGAGTGAAAAAGGTCTGAATGTTATCGGACTTCCAAAGACTATTGATAATGATCTCTGGGGTACTGATGTTACATTTGGATTTCACAGTGCTGTAGATGTTGCTACACAGTGTATCGATTGCATTTATACAACAGCAGAGTCTCATAGCCGTGTATTTGTTATTGAGATAATGGGACACAAGGTAGGATGGATAACTCTTTATGCCGGAATTGCCGGTGGAGCGGATGTAATCCTTCTTCCGGAAGTTCCATACGATATTAAGAAAGTATATAAAGCAATTGACAAGAGGACCAAGCAAGGTAAGAGATTTACTATCATTTGCGTTGCTGAAGGTGCTATATCAAAGGAAGTTGCAAAGCTTCCTAAGAAGGAAAGAAAAGAAGTTATTGCAAAGTCAAAATATCCTTCAGTTGCATATGAGATAGCTGCAAAGATCACAGAAAAATATTCTTCAGATGTAAGAGTTGCCGTTCCGGGACATACTCAGAGAGGTGGAAGCCCTGATGCTTATGACAGATTCATTTCATCAAGATTTGGTGCATGTGCTGCTGAACTTATCAAGGCTGAGGATTTCGGCAAACTTGTTGTAATGAGAAATGGTGAAGTTACCGCTATTCCTCTTTCTGAATCTGCAGGTAAGTTAAAGTACGTTGAAGTAGATGATCAGGCTATCAAAGAAGCAAAGACTCTTGGCATATGCTTTGGAGATTGATAAATGCGTCTTAGATTTTTAAAGGTCATTTTAGGAGCAGCTCTCTTTTTATTAGTATTTATGGGGGCAGCTCTCGTGACGAATTATTTAAATAACAGAGGAAGAGACAGTGTCTCAGTAGAAATGCCGGGGGAAACTCTCCCGGCTGTTTTTAGTGAATTATCTGATGAAAAGATAAACTATATGCCGGCCTATAAGACGGTGCTTAACACCAGTCTTTATAGAGACTCCATCTATCCCCTTTCAGAGGATAAGAGGATAGTGATACTGGTTCCAAACCGTGGAAAGTCCAATGGGGCGATCAATTATGAGCTTCGCGATGAATCTGGAGAGACTCTTATTGAAAAAGGGGAAATGACATATATCGGTGACAGGGATAACTATAATCGTTATGAAGCCTGCATCAGAATGGATCTTAAAGAGGGCGAGGAATACAGTTTTGTAGTTAAGACCAAATACGAAAAGCAGGACCTTTATTTTTATACAAGAGTTATCAGGTTAAAGAAAAATCAGCTTTCACTTCTTATGGAATATGCTGAGGAGTTCAGCAAAGCTACATTTACTGCGGATAAGAAGACTCTTTCTACAGAGCTGGAACAGAAGGCTGATGAATCAGGAAAGGCGATTGCTCAAAATTCTGCAACAGAAGATGATGAAGAAGACGGCTCTTTAAAGGTTGCGTCCTCTACAGATGCGGGAAAAGTAAGTGCTGAGGATATTGAATCAGTACTGAAAACGACTAATCAGACTGAAGATAGAAATTATCTTGGAGTTGTATCTTTAGGTTCTTCATTTGAAGCTGTAACCTGGGGCGGACTTAAGCCTGAAAAAGTTGGAGAGACAATAAAGACTGTAAAAGAAGTTAGTGAAAACAGTGCAGTTATTTCCTTTAGCTATGTTGTAACTGCCTTTAATTCTGATCAGTCTCAAAATATATACTATAGCGTGGAAGAGATATATGAGCTTTCATTTGCGCCGGATACTGGAAAAGCAACAATTTCAGATTATCATAGATATATGAACAGGGCTTTTTCCGGAAACCAGCTGGTTCAGGAGTCTAACAGTATCAACCTCGGAGCGGTGGATTCATATAATGCAGAATATATAGCAACTGATGACTGTGAAAAGATAGGATTTGTGGCAGATGAATGCCTTTGGTATTTCGATTACAACGAAGGATGGATCACTAAAATCTTTGGTGAGGAAACATCAGCTGCTTCTCCGGCTTCAAGAGGAATGAAGAGATATGACATTATATGTCTTAAAATGACAGGTGACTATATTGACTTTGCGGTTTATGGTCGTATCCCTTCAGGAAAGAATGAGGGCTATGAAGGAGTTGAGGTATATGAGTACAGCATCAAGAATCATAATCTTTGCAGTATTCTGTTCCTTGAAACAAATCTGTCATATACGGTATTAAAAAACAGCGTTGGACGTCTGGCTGCATATAACGAAAATTCTGGAGAATTCTATACCATTATAGGTCAGGATCTGGTGTCGTTTAATACTGTTTCTGGAGAAGTGAGTCATATTACAACAGAACTTAAAGAAAGCGATATCAAGAGCTCGAAGGATAGAACAGTTGTGGCTTTTCCAAATTCTGAAGATGAAACAAAGATAACAGAGATTAGTCTTATGAATCTTTTAGATGGAACAACAAATAAGATAACAGCAGAGGGTAAAGTACTTACACCTCTTGGATTTATCGGAAATGACTTTGTTTATGGTATTTCATCTGCAGAAAATGTAACTGTGGGAGCAGACGGTATTGCATCATTTTTATTTGACTCCATTAATATTATTAAGAGAGATGGCAGTCTTGCAAAAAAATATGAAAAGCCGGGAGTATTAATCTCTGACCTAAGATTCCTTAATAATACTATTTATCTAAGTCGTGTTGAAAAAAATGATGGGGAATTAACAAAGCTTGATGCTGATTATATTTCCTATAAGACAGAAGATAATAACAGAGTGATAAGCGCTGAATTTAACAGCACATCGCAGACTTTAAATGAATTAAATCTTAAGTTCCCGGATTTTATCTATATGTATTCGAATCCTACAGAGCGTGTAACGAAATACGACAGGAAGGATTCCACAAAGACCATGGTGGCTGGAGATATAAGTAAAGAGACTGTTTATGTGTTCCAGGGCAGAGGGATTCAGATGGAATCAAAATCCATTGGCAGAGCAGTTAGAAGTGTTAATAACAACGGGGGCTATGTGGTTGATAGTGATGCAGATATAATCTATCGTCATAAAAAAGGCGCACTGTATCTTACCGTAGCTGGAAAGTTTGAATATAAGACTGCAGCATCTGATTCGGAAAGTTTTGCGGCTTGCCTTTATATGGCACTTGCGGCCAGTGGAAATAAGGCTGAGATGAGTGATCTTCTAGATGTGACTGATTGGGAAAAGGCTTTTGACGAATTTGGGGGAAGCGCAAGAGGCCTTAATCTTACAGGAGCAGATCTTGATACAGCTATCCTCTATCTTAGCGAGGGAATTCCATTTGCTACTAAAATTGACGGAAGATATGTTATGGTAGTAAGTTTCAATAATGAGGCTATAAGGTATTATGATCCGGTTCAGGGAGCAGAAATAAGAGTTAGCAGAAGTTCATTTAAGGAGGATGTGGAAGAAGCGGGAGATGAATTTTACCTTTATATGAAATAAAACTAGATTATTACAGATATTTTTTAGACTTGAAAAAGCTAGAGTTTATGCGGTTTACGGGATACAGTCACAAAAAGTTCACAATTAAATCACAAAAACATCTATACTTTTTCATAATTTTCTAGTATTGTCTAATTGTTCCAATTTTGAAGGAATCTATACCTTCCCCCACATTTTTCATACCTTTTTTTTAGGGTCGCCTGTTCTTGGCGGCTCTTCTTGTTTTCTTGCATAAGTTCTTTGCACTTGTTGCCTGCCTGTTTTTTCAGCTATCGTTGTCATAAGAAAAATCATGTGTTAATATGTAAAACAATTAAGTTTTAAAGAATACTAGGAAGAAGGAGACTCGTACAATGAAAACACCATTTGTTACAAAAGAACAGATTGAAGACATCGTAAAGAAATACCCTACACCTTTTCATATCTATGATGAAAAGCAGATTAGGGAAAATGCGAAGAAGATGTATAAAGCTTTTTCTTGGAATAAGGGCTTTAAGGAATATTTCGCAGTTAAAGCAACTCCAAACCCAACAATATTAAAGATCCTTCATGAATGCGGATGCGGAACTGATTGTTCATCTATGGCTGAACTTGTTATGTCTGAGAAATGTAATATCACAGGAAATGATATCATGTTTTCGTCAAACGATACTCCTGCTGAAGAATTTGCCTATGCTGCAAAACTTGGCGCTACCATTAACCTCGATGATATAACTCATATTGATATGCTGAAGGAAACATGTGGCATTCCAAAGAGAATTTCATGTCGTTTCAATCCGGGAGGTAAATTTGCCATTGCCAATACAATAATGGATAATCCTGGGGATGCAAAGTATGGTATGACACCAGACCAGATCATTGAAGCATATAAGAGGCTTAAAGAAGAAGGTGCTGAAGAGTTCGGTATGCATGCCTTCCTTGCAAGTAATACTGTTACAAATGATTATTATCCTACTCTTGCTAAAATCCTCTTTGAGATGGCTGTAAAGATCAAAGAAGAAACAGGAGTAAAGCTTTCATTTATCAACCTTTCAGGTGGTATCGGAATTCCTTATAAGCCTGATCAGGAAGGAAATGATATTGAAAAGATTGCTGAAGGTGTTCATAGGGTTTATGATGAAGTACTTGTTCCTGCTGGAATGGGAGACGTTTCAATTTTTACTGAATCAGGAAGATTTATGCTTGCTCCATACGGACACCTTGTTACAAAGGCAATTCATGAAAAGCATACTTATAAAGAGTATATTGGTGTAGATGCCTGTGCTGCAAATCTTATGAGACCTGCTATGTACGGGGCATATCATCATATCACAGTGCTTGGTAAAGAGGATCAGCCTTTAGATCATAAGTATGATATCACAGGCTCTCTTTGCGAAAATAATGATAAGTTTGCCATTGATAGAATGCTTCCAAAGATCGATATGGGAGATTATCTTGTTATCCATGATACAGGAGCTCATGGTTTTGCCATGGGATATAACTATAACGGAAGACTCTGGTCAGCAGAACTTCTTATTCGTGAAGATGGTTCAGTGATTCAGATCAGACGTCCGGAGACAATAGAAGATTACTTTGCAACATTGGATAATTACTGGGATATAGAAGTATAATCGAATCATTTTAGGATAAATAAAGAGTAAAAAAATCCGGAGGACCTTAATATTAAGGGACTCCGGATTTTTTAATAGACTATATTAAACTGTTTCTGGTTCAGGATAATCTTCGCCAAATGTATCAACGGTAACTTCTTTCATTACAACTGGCTCAAGTGGGCTATCCTGCCATCCTGTAGGAGTAGTAGCAATTTTATCAACCACATCCATTCCTTCGATAACCTGACCGAATGCGGCATACTGTCCATCAAGATGAGGCGCAGCCTTGTGCATGATAAAGAACTGAGATCCTGCTGAATCAGGGTGCATAGCACGGGCCATTGAAAGAACTCCTGGCTCATGAGCAAGGTCATTTGAAGCAAAGCCATTTCCCTTAAATTCGCCTTTGATAGAATATCCAGGTCCGCCTGTTCCGACGCCGTTTGGGTCACCACCCTGGATCATAAAACCTTTGATAATTCTGTGAAATGTAAGTCCATTATAAAAGCCTTTTTTAACAAGAGAGATAAAATTATTTACTGTGTTTGGAGCTTTTTCTGGATACAGCTCAGCCTTGATAATTGAGCCGTCGTTCATTGTAAATGTAACTATTGGATATGCCATTTATTCACCGTTCCTTTTCTTGAAATTGTATATAAAAGATGGTAGTATAATATCATTATATTATAATTACTTCAAGTGTACCCTTTTTAAGGAGGGGCGCGGGTTTTACGAGGAAAAAACATTGGTTAAATTTGTCAAATGGATGATAGGGATTGTAGCGGCAATGCTACTTTTTATTGTTGTCGCAACATACATAGGAGACCTTAAGGTAGCTTATAACGAAGAACTTACTAACACAGCGACTACTAAGGGAGAGGACGTAACTATCGTCATCCCTGAAGGATCATCATCAAAGGAGATTGCAAAAATTCTTAAGGCCAATGGTCTTATACGATTTGAAAAAGCGTTTCTTGAAAGACTGCAGGATTCAGAATATGCAGGTCGTCTTCAGGCAGGAACATATACCCTTAATACAGGCATGAATACTCTTGATATGATGGCTATGATGAGTGTAGCTGTTGATTCTGATTCTGTCTTACAGAAACTGGTGGTGCCGGAAGGGTTTACGGTGGATCAGATAGCTGAGAGATGCGAGGAACAGGACATCTGCTCTGCAAAGGAATTTAAAAATGCATGTCAGTCAGTAACAAAAGCTGATTTTAGTTATTTAGGAGATGTTCCGGAAGGAGCAAATGTCAGATATAAGGTTGAGGGGTATTTATTTCCAGCTACATATGACATTACTAAAGATACAACAGCAGAATCTCTTGTAGCTTGGATGTTGGATACATTTAAAGCTAATTACACAGAGGAAATGCAAAATAAAGCTACTGAGATGGGCCTTACATCATACGATGTGGTTAACCGTGCGGCGATGATCGAACGTGAATGTAAATACGAACAGGAACGTCCAAGAATTGCGGGAGTTATAAATAATCGTCTGGATGAGGATATGAAGCTTCAGATAGATTCAACAGTTCTTTATCCATTAACTTCAGGTTTATACAATAAGTCAGAAGTAACATATGATGATCTGGAAATTGAATCGCCATATAATACATATAAATATTCAGGAATGCCTGTGGGACCAATATGTAACCCGGGACTTTCATGTATAAATGCGGTACTTAATCCTGAAAGTCATGAGTATTTATATTACCATGTAATCAACGAAGAAACTGGTGAACATGAATTCTATAAGACATATGAAGAACATATGGATTCTCAGGGGGGGAATGACACTGAGAGTTCAGATTCAGATGAGGGTGAAAGCTCAGATGATTCGGATGACGAATAGAACTTATGATAAGCCATATGATATAAATTATCAAACAAAGAACGGACACTGAAAATTAGGAGGTTTTGGTTATGAGAAGCTTTAGCTTTAAAGCAAGAAACATAGGAGATGAGCATTATCTTACCTATACAATGGGGGAAGGAACTGAGGTTGACGAAGATGTCCTTAACTATTGTGAGGAAAATGAAATAAAGGGCCTTGTAAAGATAATATATGAAGAAGATGAAGATTATGATTATCTTACTTATGACATCACTGGAAAGATATCTCTTGATAAATTTCAGCAGAAGCCATTAAAGAAGGAACAGACTCTTAAGATCATAAGAAATATTGCATTAGGAATCATTGATTGCAAAGAACAGGCAATAAAGATTTCATATCTTTTACTTAACAGAGGATTCATTTACGTTGATCCAAAGACATTAAATGTTCAGTTTATCTGTCTTCCTGTTGAGAGCAGTGCTTCAGTAGCAACTGAATTTAAAGGATTTATAAGACAGTTTATTGCATCAGGTCAGTATGACATTGAGGAAGATCTTTCTTATGTAGGTCAGCTGCTTACATATATCAACGGAGATGGATTTAATTTAAGAGGTGTCATAGGACTTTCAGAAGCTCTTATGGAAGATGCAGGAATTGAATATGAAGCTGAGGATGCAGCAATTGCAACAGGTGAAGGTGAAGAGGTTGTAATTGTTACAGAAGAGCCAACCGAGAGTGTTGGAAGTGTTATGGACAACCTTGGAGATGGAAATGCTCCACTTCCAGAAATCGGTGATGATGAGGAAGAAGAGGACGTAGAAGAGGATGTAGATGTTGCAGACATTGATGCTGCTGATATCCCAATTCCTACTGTAAAGGCCGAGGAGCCAGTACAGGCTGCAGCTGAGGAAGCGGTTGAAGAGCCTGCCGATGAAGCCGATGAAGATGAAGGAATAGAGCTTGAAGAAGTAAAAGAAGAACCAGAGGTTAAAAATAATAAATATAGTCTTGTAGCTGATGAAGAATCAGAGGAAGATGAAGAGGAAGATGAAGAGCCGCAGCGTATGGCTGCAATGGACGACAATGCCCAGGCAGCTATTGAGGCCAGAATTAAGGCTCTTGTAAATGGAGATATCCCAACAAAGAGTGAAGTTAAAGCTGAGAGCGAGGAACTTAAGTCTGAAAAGCCAGAAATGAAGACAAAGATTAAGATTAATCGTGCAGCTATAGTACAGAGTGCAGCGCAGAACAATGAAGAAAATGAAGTAGCTGCAGAAGAGAATTCAACTGCTGAAGGTGAAGATAGTGTTAATGTATCAGAAGAGGGGGCTGAGACAGAGACAACTGAAAACGCTGAAGCAGAGACACCTGAGAAGCCTGTTAAGGTTACAAGCTTAACTGGTAAGGAGGGAGCTATTAAAGTTAATCCTTATCTTGTAAGAGTAACAACAGAAGAAAAGACAATCATCAATAAGGATGTCTTTAAGATTGGTAAGGCTAATCGAGGTGTAGACTATCACATAAGTGGTAACGGAGCAATCTCAAGACAGCATGCTGTTATCACAAAGAAGAAAGATGGCTATTATATCAAAGATAATAAGTCAACTAACCACACATATGTAAATGACAAAAAACTCGAAGATGGAGAAGAGATTAAGCTTCATAAGGATGATATTGTAAGATTCGCAGATGACGAATATACATTCAAATACTAAACTTGCCTAATATTTTTTTCGAGGGGAAGGTGCGTGCGATGCAAAAGATTAAATTTAATGTAGAAAAAGAAGTAAATTCAAATAAGCTTACCTATGTTCTTGAGCCAACAGATGTTGTAGATGAAAGAGCATTACAGAGATTTAATAAGGATACAGCACCAGGAATAGCAGAATTTAAATATTCTGATGAGAATGGTGTAAGAAAGGTAACCAGTGAAGTGCCTGACTATCCTAAATTAGGAAGCTTCATTAAGAAGAATCTTTCTAAAGCAGAAGTCATTAAAATCTTAAAGAATCTTATGGCTTCTTACTCTATAGGAAATCAGGGAATCCCTGTGCATACAGTGATCAAAGATACAGATTACATTTTTGTAAATTCTGAAACCTGTGAGACTGTAAGCGTTCTTGTGCCTGTTAAACAAGAGGGCGCAAAAGTATCAGAAGTATCTAGCTTTTTAAGAGAATTAATCTCAAAGATGAGATTTAATCCTGATGATAAGGACAATTATGTTGCACGTCTTCTTACAGAATTAAATGTTGATCAGTTTGAATATGGAAGATTCAATGGCTTATTAGATGCAATGCTCTTAATGGCAGAGCCAAAACAGCAGGTTCCACCAATAACTGCAAATGCATCTTTAAATCAGCCACATCCTGACATGAATCGTGTGCCAGAACAGCAGCCTGTTAATAATTCAAGTCAGGGATCAGTTAAGATTAATAGAATGGCTGTTATGATGAACCGTGCTGCACAGACTCCAGATATGGGCCAGTCTATGGCACAGCCAAATCAGCCAATGCCAGGAATGGGAATGGGCCAGCCAGTGGCACAGCCAATACCACAGCCAGGCCAGCCAGCACCAGGAATGGGAATGGGCCAGCCTGCGCCACAGCCAATGCCACAGCCAGGTCAGCCAGCACCAGGGATGGGAATGGGCCAGCCAATGCCACAGCCAGGTCAGCCAACACCAGGGATGGGAATGGGCCAGCCTGCGCCACAGTCAGGTCAGCCAACACCAGGAATGGGAATGGGCCAGCCTGCGCCACAGCCAGGTCAGCCAACACCAGGGATGGG
>DFFQ01000113.1:10939-11982 GCA_002371025.1 Lachnospiraceae bacterium UBA3772
GCCTGCGCCACAGCCAGGTCAGCCAGCAACAGGAATGGGAATGAATCAGTCTATGCCTGCATCGGGTTTTACAAATAACAATGGACAGATTTTTAAGCCTACACCAGAACCAGTGAAGGCACCGGAACAGCCGGTAGCACCAGAACCAGTGAAGACACCGGAACAGCCGGTAGCTCCAGAGCCAGCAAAGGCACCGGAACAGCCGGTAGCCCCAGAGCCAGCAAAGGCACCGGAACAGCCAGTAGCACCAGAGCCAGCAAAGGCACCGGAACAGCCTGTAGTACCAGAACCAGTAAAGGCACCGGAACAGCCAGTATTTTCAGAGAAGGCGCCACAGATTCTTCCAGAAGAACAGCCTAAGGCTCCTACAGTTAATGCCGAGACTGGAAGACCTGCAATTCAGTCAGGACTTGACTTTGAACAGACTACAATAATAAGAGATTACGATAAGACTGAACCTTTACAGGGTGAGTCAATTGAAAATCAGTTGAGAATGGCTTTTGGTTCAGCTTCAAAACCAGCAAGAGAACTTGCTGCAACAGGAAGTACAGATGTTTTATCTGATAATTATGATAGTAATCTTCCTGAGCCTAATTTCGTGCGTGAAAGAACCGGAGAGAGATTCTTTATCACAAAGCCGGAATTTAAGATTGGTAAATCTAGACTTCATGCAGACTATGCAATAGACGGAAATACTGCTATAAGCCGTATCCACTGTCTGGTTGTTCAGAAGAATGGAGTTAATTATATAAAGGATAATGCTTCTACCAACGGTACATTTGTTGATGAGAACAAAGTAAATGCCGGAGAAGAAGTACTTCTTAAAGATGGCGTTACAGTAAGACTTGGTGATGAAATATTCACTTTCCATCTTAAGAGAAGATAAGAGAAGAATAACGCGAAACGCTGCTTTTTTAGGCAGCGTTTTGTGGGATATAGAGTTTTTATGTGAAATGGGGTTTTTTAAGAAACAAAATGAACTTTATTGCGACATACAATACAGATATTGGGATAAAAAAGAATACAAATCAGGACTCACTTGC
>DFFQ01000059.1 GCA_002371025.1 Lachnospiraceae bacterium UBA3772
AAACCAGAAGAACAGCAAAAACAATTCCCGATACCGCCCATACACAAATAGCTGCCATTCTGAACCGAAAGAAATATAATAACAAACCAATAACGATTAGGATGCCGATCCATTTAAGCATCCTCGACCCTGGTTCTAACATATTTAGTTTATGCTTAAACCTTTTTTCTTCATCCACTATTTTATGTCTCCCCGGCTGTGCATTAAACTGGAATATAATATGTATTCTAACATAATTCTTAACAAAAACAACGGGATTACGTATAGTCAAAAAGTCCTCTTACTTTGCTGCAGCTTAGATAGATCACCTGATAATCCTTTGCCATGTCCTTCACAAGTCTTTTTGCTCTTAAAAGATTATCATCATCCAAGTCTGTAAAAGGATCATCTAATAATATAAATGGCTTTTCATTTTTAAATATCGCATCACATAAAGCAAATCTTAGGGCCAATCCCATAAGACTCTTAATGCCATCACTCATATAAGATATTTCTCTTTGTCTTCCTTCATCCATTACTAAAAGAGTCACATCTGTGTCCATGCTGATACTATCCGAATACTTCGCATTAGAAGAAATCTCATTAGATGAAAGCTCATTAGATGAAAGCACTTTATAGTAATGATCAAAATTCTTCTTCACAGGATTAAGATATTTTGAAAGGAAATTATCTTTTGCTTTTCTTAAATAATCTCTGGTCTTTTCAATCTTTTGATATTTGTCCAATGCCTTTTCTATTTCCATCTCTAGATTTTTTGCCTTGTCACTTAATTCAAGTATAGTTTCATATTCCTCGATCAGCTTTTCTTTTTCTTTAGATATAGCTTCTATATTTCTTATTGTAATCTCATATCTTTTATCCAGATCTGACAGGATATGATCTATCGCATTTTCTTCGCCAGTGCCCTTAAAAACTGCATTTATCGCACTATCTTCACCCGCGCTATTAAAAGCTGCATTTATCCCACTGTCTTCACCAATGCTTGCATCTATAATCACTCCATCTTTCCCTGTCTTAGTCTTGATATCATTTTTCTTTTTCTTCCTAATAAGCCTTTTATTAAGGAGTCCTGCCGTAAACATAAGGAATCCAATTATTAAAGAAACTATTCCTAAAATACGGACTGGATTTAAATCTTTACCTCCATAAGGAATCACAACTAAGCACATACAACCCGTTATGACGCATATAACCCCAGCCATGCAGCAGCATATATAAAGCAGAAGTCTTCTTATAACCAGACCATCTTCAGCCTCATTTTCAGCCTTTATAGACGAAGCATTTTTTGCAACCAGATTTTTTTCTTCCAGCTGCTTTATCTTCATTTCTGTGGTCTTTTTATATTTTTCTAATACGATTTTTTTCTTTTGACTTATCTTCTCTACATTTGCTCTTAAAGAAGCAATTTCCTGATCACATTCATGGATCCTTCTTTCTAACGTTTCTTTCGACTTGATCTTCTCTTTTTTTAAAAGCAGCTCGTCTTTCATGATCCTGATGCGGCCAGTCTTTCTTATTGGCGACATTTTATTCAGATAATCATTTAGATTTTCCTCAGCAGCATCATAATTATTGATATCATCTATCGCGCTACTGAGATTTCCAATATGGGCATTGATATCATTTGTTGCCCCAAGAAGGACTTTAGAGCTTTCGTCGATAAAGACCGTTCTTTCAAATGATTCTCTGTCCATCCCGAATAATTCTTCTCCGATTTTTTCAGAATAATCAGTTAATATTTTATTGGTGATGGCATCTCTTAATTCAAAGAATCCTTTTTTTCCATAAGAAAAATCCCTTATTATAATATAGGTCCTTCCATTAGTTTCAAACACCAGTCTTCCGGTAAATGATTCATTGCTCCATGGAGTATAATGCACAAATTCATTATCAGTTATACTCTTTCTTGCATTTCCTGAAAGTCCATAAAACATAGCCTTTATAAACTGAGCCAGGGTAGACTTTCCCCAGCCGTTCTTTTCTATTACCTCCGTAAGATCAGAAAAGCATACATCGTAATTATGTAATTTTCCAAAATTATCTATATGACAACTAATAATCCTCAATTTCTCTCACCTTGATCTAATCTAAATATAAGTCTTCTCCCCTAAGAGCCTTAAGCCCATATCTTATTATTTCGCTTCTCTCATCTTTATCGCCCTCGTGAAAAGCAACATTTCTTATAAATTCACCCTTTAATGACTCATCATATCTATAAGCTTCTTCATCTACTACAGTTTTTGTTTCATCCACTATCTTTATATAAAAACAATCCTTTGAAAGACGCTCTTCCATAAAATCTGTATCAAGCAGCAATTCTTCACTTCTGTTTCCTGTGAGTCTTACCTTTATGATATTATCCTTTTTTGTAAGTTTATTTCTTATCATATCCATTACTTCATAGATATCATCACAGGAAGAAATATCCATCTTTATATCTTCTATTATCCTTGTCTTGTCCTTGATAAAATGTCTTTTTATCTCTCTGGTTTCTTCATCAATATCAAGAAGAACAAAGCCCTTATCCCCTGTCTCATCAAATCCTCTTCCCGTCGGACATCCCGGGTAACAATAGACACATCTCTTATCAAGATTTTCTTCTCTAAATGCATGAATATGACCTAAGGCCAGATAATCTATATTCTTATATTTTAATGATTCTACAGGTATATCCTCTGCCCCTCTTATTTCTCCTGGAATGATATTCCCATGAAGCATAAGGATATTTATACTATCTTCATCAAAACTTATGTCATAATAATCATTTTTAGATGTATTATTATTTATTGCCATTCCAGCAATACGTAACTTTCCTATGGAATAAAAAACCGGTTTATTTCCAAATATATGAAAGTTTGGCATTTCAGGGAAACTGATATTCATATCATGATTTCCTGGGACAAAGAAGAATTCTATATTCCGGTTTGCTCTGATAAGATGACACACCTGAGCCATATCTTTTGAAGATACTATCTCTTTATCAAACATATCTCCCGAGATAAGAATTGCTTTAACCTGGTTACTACCTGCATATTCTATTATTCTTTCGAGGCAGGAATCTGTCTCATTTTTTCTTATCTTCGCTTTTTCTTTATCCTTATAACTGCCAAAAGATGAATAAAGATGCAGATCTGCTGTATGAATGATCCTCATAGTCTTCTCCTTTTTCCTATTATGCTTTATATGATAACACAACTCACGTAAATAAAAAATCAGGTGACAGCCTTCCTCTCTATCACCTGATTTTTAATATAAGTATTTATATCTGATCCAGTTAACTATAAGCTTTTCTAATTAATTTAGTTACGCTTACTTAATATCATGATTCTTAACTCTAAGTCTTATCATGGCACGGCGAAGTGTTGCCTCTGCCTGATAGTATTCCTCAATACTCTTCTTTTGAAGCATAATTTCTTTAGCTTCTTCAGCTCTTTCTCTTGCCCTCATTTCATCTATTTCATCAGGATGTTCAGCAGTATTTACTAAGATAAGTACATCTCCATTTTCAATACGCATCATACCTTCTGAAACGGCTGCAAAGAGCATCTCGCTATCCTTAGGTCTATATTTTATTATTCCCGGTACGATAGCAAATACTGCATTTCTATGACTGGCAAGTACACCATATTCTCCTCCACTGGTAGGAATTATAAGGGACTCTAATTCGCCTTCAAAGAAAGTACTGTCTGCCTCGTATATTCTTGTCTTAAATGTCTTCAAATTAAGATCACTCCTCAGAATTTAAGCGCTCAGCTTTTCTTATTGCATCATCTATAGTTCCGACATTAAAGAATGCAGCTTCTGGAAGATCATCATACTTACCTTCAATAATTCCCTTGAAGCCCTTGATAGTCTCTGTTAATGGTACAAATGCACCCGGATTTCCTGTGAATTTCTCAGCTACAAACATTGGCTGTGATAAGAATCTGATTATCTTTCTTGCACGATTAACGATTGCCTTATCATTATCACCAAGTTCATCCATACCAAGAATAGCTATAATATCCTGAAGTTCATTATACTTCTGAAGGTATTCCTGCACTGTTCTTGCTACATAGTAATGTTCTTCACCTACAATACTTGCCTCAAGTATTCTTGAAGTTGATTCAAGAGGATCAACAGCAGGATAAATACCCTGTTCTGCAATCTTACGTGAAAGAACGGTAGTTGCATCAAGATGTGTAAATGTAGTTGCAGGAGCTGGGTCAGTAAGGTCATCAGCAGGTACATATACTGCCTGTACTGATGTAACTGAACCAGCCTGAGTTGATGTGATTCTTTCCTGAAGTGCACCCATTTCATTTGCAAGAGTTGGCTGGTAACCTACAGCTGATGGCATACGTCCAAGAAGTGTAGATACTTCAGAACCAGCCTGTACAAATCTGAAAATGTTATCAATGAAAAGAAGTACATCTCTATGTTCCACATCACGGAAATATTCTGCCATAGTAAGTCCTGTAAGAGCAACTCTCATACGTACTCCAGGGGACTCATTCATCTGACCGAATACCATGGCTGTCTTATCAATAGTTCCGCTTTCTTTCATTTCACTCCAGAGATCGTTACCTTCACGGCTACGTTCTCCTACACCAGTAAAGATTGAATATCCGCCGTGCTCCATAGCAACATTGTGGATAAGTTCCTGAATTAGAACTGTCTTACCTACACCGGCACCACCAAAGAGACCTATCTTTCCACCCTTCTGATAAGGCTCAAGAAGGTCGATTACTTTGATTCCGGTTTCAAGTATTTCTACATCTGTTCTCTGTTCTGCAAATGAAGGAGCCTTTCTATGAATGGCCCACTTTTCACTAGTCTTTTCAATCTCTTCACCACCATCTATAGGCTGTCCTAAAACATTAAACATTCTTCCTATTGTTGGCTTACCTACAGGAACCTTGATAGGTGAACCTGTAGCGTGAACTGTCATATTTCTTGAGAGTCCCTCACTCTGTGAAAGGATAATGCATCTTACAACATTACCTGACAGAAGCTGAGATACTTCCATAATTCTCTTCTCACCCTGAACATTAACTACAAGGGCTTCATTTATCTTTGGCAGCTTTCCCTGCTCAAATTCTACATCTATAACAGGGCCTGAAATACGAATTATCTTACCTTTATTCACTTATTTGCTGCCTCCTTCTTTCTCTTATTTTTCTCAGCCTTTGCACCAGCAGATACTTCCGTGATCTCCTGGGTGATGGCTGCCTGTCTTACTCTGTTATATTGAACGGATAGCTCTGCAAGAAGCTGGGTTGCATTCTCATTAGCTGAACTCATAGCTGTCATACGTGCATTCTGTTCGCTACAGAAGCTGTCAACCAAAGCTCCATATATAAATCCGGCAACATAACTAGGTACGATATTGTTAATAACATCAGTAACTGATGGAAAGAAATCATATTCAGTAGTAACTTCTGATTCAGTAGCATTTGCACTTGTAAAACGGCTCTCTGCATCATTTCCGAAGAAACTTCCTCTATCAAATGGAAGAAGTCTTGATATCTTTACATTTGAACCCATGCCATTCTCCATATTACTGTAAATAACACGGATCTCATCTACTTTTCTTTCATTAAACCTCTGAAGAAGAAGACTACTTATCTCTCTTGCTCGTCTGAAGGAAGGATTCTGTGCTGTATAAAGAAATGATTTTTCTATAGGCACATTCTTTTTTATGAAATAATTTCTTCCATAACTTCCAACAACATAAAGTTCTACATTCTTATGAAGCTTCATCTCTTCTTCTGCTGTGCGAAGTACGTTGTGGTTATAGGCCCCTGCAAGCCCCTTATCTGCTGTAATAACAAGATAAGCATATGTTTCTGCAGGCTTTCTACCCTTCATAGGATAAAAATAATGGCTGTGTACATCTAATCTTCTCTCAAAGATTTTCTTGATCTCACTTTCCTGCAGATCAAAATAAGGACGTGCCTTATCTAATTCCATCTTCGCTTTTCTAAGTTTTGTAGAAGAAATAAGATACATGGCATTGGTAATCTTTCGGGTATTACTGACACTATTCATTCTGTCTTTTATTTCTTTAAGACTTGCCAAATCAATTCACCACCTTAAAGATTCTTTTCCTGTTTATATCTATCTCTGATCTCTTTTGCTTTTTCTATAATGAATTCCTTATCATCATCTGAGAATACACCTGACTCATCAATTCTGTCGCATAGTCCCTTCTCATCTGTTTCAAATGATTTTAAAAGATATTCTCTGAAGTCAAGTATCTTTTCAACCGGAATATCAACCATAGTTTTCGCTGTTGCAGATATAAGGATTATAACCTGTTGATGAAGACTAAATGGATTACTCTGCTGCTGTCTTAAAAGTCTCATAAGTCCCTGACCATAATTCAGCTGCTTTTTAGTTGCTTCATCCAGATCACTGGAGAACTGAGTAAATACTTCCATTTCTCTATACTGAGCAAGATCAAGTCTTATACCACCGGCTGCTTTTTTCATAGCCTTAGTCTGAGCTGCTCCACCTACACGGGATACTGAAAGTCCTACATTTACAGCTGGTCTCTGACCTGAGAAGAAAAGATCTGACTCAAGGAAGATCTGACCATCTGTAATGGAAATGATATTAGTCGGAATATACGCTGATACATCACCAGCCTGTGTCTCAACGATTGGAAGTGCTGTGAGTGATCCGCCACCTTTTTCTGCTGAAAGATGTGCTGATCTTTCAAGAAGTCTTGAATGAAGATAGAATACATCTCCAGGATAAGCCTCACGTCCAGGAGATCTCTCAAGCAGGAGACTCATGGCACGATAAGCTATAGCATGTTTTGAAAGGTCATCATATACGATAAGGACATCCTTACCCTTACTCATGAAATATTCTCCCATTGCAGTACCTGCATATGGTGAAATGTACTGAAGAGGTGCAGGATCACTGGCTGTGGCTGCAACAACTATAGTATAATCCATGGCTTCTTTTTTTCTTAAAGTTCCAACTAAATGAGCGATGGAGCTGGCTTTCTGACCTATAGCTACATAAATACAGATTACGTCTTTACCCTTCTGATTAAGGATAGTATCAAGAGCTATGGCAGTCTTTCCAGTCTGTCTGTCTCCTATGATAAGTTCTCTTTGTCCTCTACCGATAGGGAACATTGAATCAATGGCTAGAAGTCCTGTATCCATAGGAGTATTTACAGGCTGTCTGTCTATGATTCCTGGAGCCGGTGTCTCGATTGGTCTGTACTCAACCGCCTCAACATCTCCTAATCCGTCAATAGGATTACCCAGAGCATCAATTACTCTTCCAAGGAATCCTTCTCCAACAGGAATACCTGCTGTCTTCTTTGTTCTTCTTACACGGCTTCCCTCTGTAATATCATTGTCATCACCAAAGAGAATGATACCAATATCATCAGGTCTAAGGTCCTGTACCATTCCCTTAACTCCTGATTCAAATATAACTACCTCGCCGTAAACCGCCGAATCAAGTCCTGTAGCATTAACAACACCGTCACCTACTGTTTTTACGACTCCTTCTTCTTCAGGGATTGGCATAACACGCCACTCACTTTCAGCCTTCTTGATTGAAGCTATAAAGTCTTTAGCATCACCTTTTTTCTTCTTTGATGCAACCCTGTCGAACATTTCTTTTAACTGCTGATAACGGCCTTCCGGAGTCCAGTCATAAACCTCATCCAAAACTTCTAACTTAAAGCCATTTCCAACAGTATTATCTTCGATCCATTCCAGTTCAAATTCTTTATTATATTTTTTTTCAAGGAAAGAAACGAACTCAGCCTGTCTTGCTTCATCCGGACATAAGGATGAATAAAGATATGCCCGTTCTTTTTCATTATTTTCCAGCTTTTCCATCCTTTACACTCCTTTTCGCCTCTTTAAGGAATGCATCATAAACATCTTCAGTGCTCTCATCAAGCATCATCTTTCTTGATGCCTGCTCAACCATTTCAGTAATATCCTTCTCAGCACTCTTTATGATATTTTCCTTAAGTGTAAATGCTTCCTTACGGGCATTTTCAACGATTGATTCAGCTTCTTTTTTTGCCTGTGCAACTCCGCTAGATCTTATCTCATCTAATTCTGCATCAGCTTTTCTCTTCTTATCTGCAATCTCTTTGTCTGCAGCTTCTAATTTTTCCTGATATAGCTTTTCCTTTTCTGTAGCTGAATTAAGTAAATTTTCTGCTTCTTCTTTATCTTTATTATATTTTGCGGTTCTGTTATCCATGAAATCCTTAACTGGCTTGTAAAGAATAAGATAAAGTCCTACAAATAAAATTGCAAAATTAAAGAAATGTAAAAGGATTTGCTGAACATCTATATTAAGTGGTAAATCACCCATTAGAATTCTCCTCTCTTAAACCATTCTTTCTATTCATTACATTACGAATATGATAAGAATTGCGACAACAAGTGCATAAATGATAGCTGTCTCTATAAATACAAGACCAAGCATAAGAGTTGTTCTGATCTTACCATCAGCTTCTGGCTGACGTGAGATACCCTCAGCTGATTTTGCAATTGCAAGACCCATACCGATAGCACCTGCTGCTGCTGCAAGGCCAACAGCGATGGCTGCTGCAACAGCCTTAGAACCTACATTTGAATCCTTTGTCTCTGCTTCTGCACTTTCAACAGGAACATCAGGTGTTTCATCACGAAGTACAGTGATAGATGAACCTCCATCAACAGGGCCCGCTGCCTTTACCTTATTAAATGGTACTAATGCACATACAAGCACAACAACTGCAAGTATTGTTAATATCTTAGAAATATTCTTCATTTTATAATTCCTCCATTACTTTTTCTTTTGTCTTCTTAACTTTTTTCTTCTTTTCTTTCTTAGCAACAGGTTCTGAAACTTCTCCATAGAAAACTGTTGTTAACATGCATAATACATAAGCCTGAATCAATGCATGTAAAGCAGTAAAAAGAAGTCCTACCACAACTGGCAGTCCAAAACTAAGATTAATATAGAAATAAACAAGTTCTGTTACCAAGGCACCTGAAAGAAGTGCACCAAATAATCTGAAACTCATAGAAATAGGAAGTGAAAATTCCTTTAACGTAAGTCCCACACCCTTAAGTTTATTTCCGGCTATACCTCCTGAAAGAATCACGAGATATGAAAGCACACCTATAGATATGGCTCCATTAATATCTGCCAGAGGAGCCGGTAAAGCAATTGAGTGTCCTTTTATAGTCTCGCACTGTATGCCAAAAAGCTCAAAACATGTTCCCACAAATATATAGCTTCCTGCCGCAAATACATAAGCTCCCAGAAATTTATTGATATGTTTGCTATTACCTTCAGCAAGATTTCTAAATGTCTCTACCCAAGTTTCTATAAGCAGCTGAAATTTTCCAGGTACCTCTTTAAATCTTGGAAGAAAGAAAAGTCTAACTATCAAAGCAAATAACAGTATGATACATGTTACTATAAAGCCCGATACTACTGATGGATTAGCACTAAGACCAAAGAATCTGATCTTACCATCCTCATGAAGAACAGCATCCCTCATAACCTCTTTAATGGTTTCGTGCTTCTCATATTGACCATTAGTAAGAATTATTCCAATGATGATTAGGACAAGCAGAACTCCAAGAATTACAAGTGTTCTTATTTTTTGTTTTTTAGTCAACTAAATCTATCTCCTTTCCTAGAATTATTGAACTAGTGATATATTTTATTCCTGTATACAAAAATATACAAGTAATAATTACTCATAAATCTTACCACATTTTTTATCTATAAAATAAGAAAATATATTTAAAAAGACAGAAGCTATCAACTTCTGTCTTAGATTAAATATTTTTTAGTTTTTCTTTATTCCAAGTCTCTCATATGCAAAAGCAAAAAGTGCTCCGCAGACACCACCTACAATATGCGCAAACTGAGATATATTATCCTTTGCAAATATTGCTGAATAAACTTCAGATCCAAGGTATATAACCGCCACAAGTATCATGGTAAGCGGAATCTTTCCCTTGGAAAGGCCCGAACTTGATACAAGTATTATCATCATAAATACTATTCCACTGGCACCTAAAAGAGCGATGTGAGGGAAGAATATCATATTGATAATTCCAGATACTACTGCTGTAATAGCAATCATTTCCAGAAGATTTTTGCTGCCATACTTTTCTTCAAGAATAGGTCCTAAAAGAAGAAACAGTGTCATATTGCCTGCAAAATGAGCAAATGATGAATGTCCCAGCACATAGCAAAAAAGTCTTATAAACCATGCAACGCTTAATCTGCTTCTATAAACTGAAAAGAACTGATGATTAGCAGCTCCTTTTGTCATCTGGTTCACAAACAAAACAATAAGTGCCAGCAGAGCAAATGTAAGCACTACAGGTGCATTGTAGGTAATACTTAGTACCGCTTTATTTTTCTTCGTCTCCATTATCCAACTCCTCCACAAGATAAATTCTTGATCCAAAATCTGGATAATATCTTACATCATTATTGTAGCCAACGGAAGCAAAAGATGGTTTAAGATGCACACCTGCATACATAAGTGCACTTCCTGAAGACTTGATATCTTCCAATTCTCCATCCATATGAAACTTCTTTGCCAGCATATTATGGGCAAATGAATCCGGTCTCACATGCACTGGTGAAACAGCATTTATAAGACTTCCAAAGTCTTTTATATTATACTTTAATGCTCTGTTATAGAAATGATAATCCTTATCAGGGTCAAGTCCCTTAGGAGTAAATATTGCTGTTTCTGAATTTGGATGAACCAGCATCTGCATCAGCATTCCTGCTGCTTTTTTCTTATCCGGTGAAACCACAGTCCACTCCAGCTCATTTCCTGTGAAATTAGCAAGAGCTGTAATATCTGACGCATCCTGATACTTTCTACCTCTGTAGAAATCACCAAAGAAGAATAATTCTCTCCACTGCTTATAAAATTCTATATCTGCCTTAATCTGATTTAATTCATCTGCGTAAAGATCAGGGAAATTGTACTCATAACCCAGGACTCCAAAGGCCGCCACATTAAATCTGGTTTCAAGTGGTGTACGGCGAAGTGTCTGGTGATTTGGAGTTGCAGATACATGACTTGAGATAACCGACATTGGATATCCATAACTATAATTTGTCTCAACTTCACTTCTTACAAAGGCGTCAGTATCATCACTGGCCCAGATCTGAGGGAAATAGGACAGAATACCTAAATCAAATCTGTCTCCTCCCGCAGCACATCCTTCAAAGAGGATCTGTGGGAATTTCTCTGTAAGAGTCTTCATAACTCTGTACATACCCAGCATATATCTATGAGCTACTTCTCCCTGTCTTTCTTTATCAAGAGAAGCAGAATATACATCTGACATATTTCTGTTCATGTCCCACTTAACATAGGAAATGTCAGCAGAGTCAAACACTTTTGACATTTTTTCAATTATGTAATCCTGAACTTCTGTTCTTGTAAGATCAAGGAATCTTTCATTTCTTCCTTCTGAATGATCCTTTCCCGGAATTGAAAGAGACCAGTCTGGGTGAGCTCTGAAAAGATCACTGTCTTCATTTATCATTTCTGGTTCAACCCAGATACCAAAGTCAAGTCCAAGACGCTTAACTTTATCACATAGGCTCTTTAAACCACCTGGAAGTTTCTTTGGATCCGGCTCCCAGTCACCTAAAGCTCTCTTATCATCATTTCTTCCTTTGAACCAGCCATCGTCCATAACAAAGAGTTCAATTCCCTCTTCTTTTCCGGCCTTGGCAAGGCGAAGAAGTTTAGATTCGCTGATATCAAAATAGCATGCTTCCCAGCTGTTAAGAAGAATTGGTCTTACCTTATCTCTCCACTGTCCTCTTACAATATGTTTTCTTACAAAGCGATGCATATTATGGCTCATTCCTGTGAATCCTTCTGCTGAATATGTCATTACAGCTTCAGGAGTCTGGAAAGTATCTTTTTTATCAAGAGTCCATTCAAATCCTTCTGGATTTATACCTGATACAAATCTGATCTTTCCGTAAGGAGAAACCTCTGCAGCACTGTAGTGATTTCCACTATAAATAAGATTAAATCCATAAACATCACCAAAATCTTCTGTGGCATTTCTTCTTGAGATCATGGTAAATGGATTTGCTCTGTTTGAAGATACTCCCACATAAGTACTGTTTACTATCTTTCCGGCTTTAAGTGGCATGACAGATTTTTTCATCTCTCTTGTCCAGGCACCGGTGAAATTTGTAAAATCGAAATCTCCCGCATCAAGGTCCAGCTGGTTTGACATTATACGTCTTATCTTTACAGTATTTTCACTGTCATTTATTAATTCAGCTGATCTTGTTATGACATTCTCTTCTGGATAAACGCTGTATTTTAATACCAATGTGAGATCATAAGCTTTATCCTTAAGAGTGATAAGAAGCGTACTTGCATTTCCTTCATCATCATAAGATGATGGCATGCCGCATATCTCTTCTTTATTTTCTTTTATCTCATATTTCTCATATAAGAAATCTGATGTAACTGAACCATCTTCATGTGTTAAACATATAAATGGTTCTCTGGCATCACCCTTACCATAAGATGACATTTCAAGTTTCAGATCATCCAAGGTAAAATTCTGATGCTCTTTATCATAAGAAATACCATTTCCTGGCTGAAATATATGCACTTCTTTAACACCTGCTGCATCCTCTGAAAGTCTTATCTTTCTTCCATAGTAAAGATGCGCAAGATGCTTTGTTTCTGTAACCTGAAATGCATATGTAGTTTTTTTTGTTTCAAGAACAAATGTATTACCAAGTTTTTTTATCATTTTAGTATCCCTATCTTTAATCTATATTATTTTGCTGAGTTTCTTGTCTTTATCTCACTTTCTATCTCAACCATCTTTTCTTCTGTAAGAATAAATCTCTTTCTAAATACCATGATGGCAACGATAAGACCGATAACCGGAAGTATTGTCATTGTCATTCTAAGTCCGGTCTTTGACGCTGTGGCAACATTTACTGAGAAATCGATCTTTGCATCAGCATCTGATACTTCTGTGCCTGACTTAAGACTGTTAATAGCAAGACACATTGCAGCGATAAATGCAGCAAGTCCTGAAGCAAGTTTTACAACGAAAGTCTGCATTGAAAAGATTACTGATTCATCTCTTCTGTTATTCTTTAAATCTCCATAGTCAACAGTATTTGCAAGGAAAACTGTTGTAAGAACCTGAAGAACACCATTTGCTGCAAATATGAAGAATGCAGGAACGAAAAGTACATATACTTTCTGCATATTTGTAAAAGCGATTCCTAAAAGTACTGCATATCCAATAATGGCACTGGCAAGAGTGATGTAGAAGATCTTAATATTTGAGAACTTCTTACGGAGTAAAGGATAAGCAACCATCATAGCAAGAATCTGTATAGCTCCACCAAACATATTGAAAAGTGTATAGCTGTTATACCAGCCTGTTCCACCGAAATCATATTTGAAGAAGTAGATTACAAGGTTTGATGTAAGATAGATTGATGAATTAATAAGGACAATGGCAATAACTATTGTCATAGCCTGATCATTTGAAAGAAGTGACTTAAACATCTGCTTTACAGTAGCTGTTTCCATATTTACGTCTGCTTCTTCCTTAATATTGATACATGTAATTGTAATAAATACTACGAAAAGTACAGCAACTATAAGAGCAAAATACTTAAAGCCCTTAACTTCATCTGCGCCACCGATCATTTTTACAATCATCATAGTAAATATAACAACAAGTGATGAGCCCACACCTGCACAGGATCTGGCGAGAGTTGTAAGTCCTTCACGTTCTTTACCAGACTTTGTAAATGCAGGTATCATTGACCAATATGGGATGTCCATCATAGTATAGGTAACGCCCCATAAAACATAAGTTACAGCTGCATAAGCTACAAGTCCGCTTGGTGAAAGTGACACCGGTGCGGCAAACATCAGATAAAGTATTACTGCATTTGTAAGAGTTCCAATAAATAACCAAGGTCTGAATTTTCCCCATTTGGTATTGGTTTTTGCAACAATAACTCCCATGATAGGGTCATTAAAAGCATCAAATATACGGGCAACAAGAAGTATAATACCCATTGCCACTGAACTAACTCCAAGTGTATCCTGGAAATAATATAATATATAGCTTGCGGAAAGCATATATACCATATCCTTTCCTATTGCTCCAAGGCCATAAGAAGCCTTTTCTTTAAAACCTAAATTCATAAAATCCCCTCCCTGGTTATTACTTTTTAAGACCCATAGCAAGCTTTACTACTTCATAAGCACCGTTATAAAGTCCTAATTCCTTGTTACGGATTATGTTATTGCACATATCTTTTAATGTAACATTATCATTAAGGAAAAGTTCCACCATCTGAAGTGTATGTGGAATATCTCTTGTTTCAAGAGTTCCATCTCCTACCTCAGCAGAATGGATTGCTCCCCACATCTCATGTCCTCCAACTCTCTTTATAAAAAGCTTTGGAATTGGATAGAAGGCCAGCTCACTTGGTTTTGTAACAAGTACATCTGCACTTCTCATAAGAAGATTTGTACAATAAACTGCTTCAAAGATATTTGAATGATAAAATGCATGAACACCTTTTACTTCTCCAGTAAGGGCATCTTCTGCAAATTTAATGGTTCCTGCCCAGTCATCAAAATGCTTTGTTGAAAGGCCCTCAAGGTCTTTGATATCTGCCACAAGGCTGTCCCAAACCTTTTTGTAATCGCCTACATTTACGTAAAGAGCCGCTTTACCTGATTTTATATAAGGTATTAATTTTTCAATGATAGCCTTAAAGATTTCTCCCTGAGCACCAGCTCCACCAATAGTAAGGAGAAATCTCATAGGTGCTTTTGATTTTTTTCTTTCAATTCTTCTTTCACAGTCAATTTCAATATTTCTTACCAGTTCATCATCAACATAATGACCTGTATAGATAATATCTTTTTCCGGCATAGGATTATTAACCTTGTTCTTATTAAAACCATTAAGAACACGGTATCCCTGATATGCATAATGTGTCTGGATAGTATGAACTGATCCTTCCGCAAGATGCAGCGCCATAGGCCAGTTATCAGGAATCGCATTTACTACATATTTCATACCCGCATGTATCGCAGCCTGAGCTGGCCATACATGAGTACCTATAACAGGAATATCCTTAGGTACATTTTTAAAAACCGGAGCCATAAGTTCTGCATTTTTCTGGTCTGCAGCATTATATGAGAGCTGTCTGAAACCCTCATAATTTATAGGCTCCCAAACAAATTTATTAAACAATTTGCTCTTTTGTGAGAGTCTTGATCCAAGTGAATAAAGATCGTTCTGAGCTGATATTACCTTTGTGCAGGTGGTTTCAGGATAAGAATTAAGGTCCATCCAATATGGCTGATATCCTAAAGCATGGGCACAAGATGCCATAGCCATTGATATTCTGTAATGGCCAAATCCCATACGGATATTGCCAACTATAATACCTTTCTCCATATCAAAACCAGCCTGATCTTCTTTCTTAACCAGGCTTACATTTCTAACTCCAAGTGAATTTCCTATATATGGATTCTCCTCAGTATATGCAGGGTAGTCACATCCGGAATCATCACCAAATTTCTTTATATACTTATTCTTTGATCTGACAGCCTTTTTATATGTGCTGTTTTTCATCTCATTACCGAATATAATCTTTGAACGCTCAATCATCTTGCTTATCCTCCCGATTACTCTACTGGTTTAATACCTTCTACTAATATCTCTGTAACGTCATTTAATGCGGTCTGATATGAAATGCCATTTTCCTTAAGGAAATCATCCTGGAAGAATCTTTCAAGAGACGCCTGGAACATAGACTTAAATAACTGAACATTTAAATCCTTTCTGATAGAACCTTCCTTGATTCCCTTATTGATAAGGTTAAGTGTAGGATCCCATCCTGTTTCTAATCTCTCTCTTACTTTTTCATATACAGAAGGGAATTTAGCTCTGATAAGCGCAAGATCTCTGAAATTAACATTTGCATAAGCATCTGGAAAAACTCCTAAAAGTTTCTTTAACTTATCAAGTGTGCTAAGACTTCCATCACGAAGCACTTCGCTCTCACTTTCTTTAATTGAATTAAAGAGATAATCTACAGCCATAAGAAATATTTCTTCTTTTCCGTTAAATACTGTATAGATGGTCTTTTTACTCATTTTGAGTTCCTTTGCCAGATCATCCATTGTAAATTTAACACCTTTCTGGTTGTAAACTATAAGAGCTCCCGCAAGTACTTTCTCTCTTAATTCTCTTCCCATATTTGCACTCTCCTTTAGTATGTATATTTGTGGCGTATTACTTCTCAGTTTCCCAAAAAGAAACTAGTTTTCGTCTTTTTAGTTTCTGTAATTTTATAATATAACACCTTAACTAACCTAACAAGAAACCATTTAAACAATATTGGTTTCGTTTTTTTGTGCAATATGACAAAGCATTCAAAATATATTCACTTATCTTATACAATATCACAAATCCAGTGAAAACATGTGATATATTCAGCCTAAAATAAATCGAAAAAACGCCAAAAAAAGTGTCTGGTTTCTTACTAAATCCAGACACTTTTGTTTACACGTTAGATATTCAGTTTCCTGCGATGATCATTTCAGTCCTAAATCAGAAAGAACATCTGTTATCTTTTTAATAGAAACTATCTCTAATTTTTCCTTTACTTCATCAGGAACATCTTCCAGGTCTTCTTTATTCTTATCTGGTATAAATACCTTCTTTACGCCAGCTCTTGTTGCTGCCATAAGCTTTTCGGTAAGTCCCCCTATCGGCATTACATAACCCCTGAGGCTGACTTCTCCAGTCATAGCAATATGTGGATCTACTTTTTTCTTTGTAAAAAGTGAAGTAAGAGCCGTTACTATGGTAATTCCCGCTGAAGGACCATCCTTTGGAACAGCTCCTTCCGGTACATGGATATGAATATCTTGTTTTTCTATATCTTTTGTTTCTTCAGGGAACATTCCTCTTACTATTGTAAGTGCGATCTCCACTGATTCTCTCATTACATCCCCAAGCTGACCTGTAATGATTATCTTACCCTGGCCTTTTACTTTTTTAGTCTCAATATAAAGAATCTCGCCGCCTGCTTCTGTCCATGCAAGTCCAGTAACTATTCCCGGAACTGCGCTGTTTGGAACTTCTTCTCTTATTATTCCACGTCTTCCAAGATACTCATGCAGCATATCCGGTTTAACAGAGATTTTTTCTTCTCCCTTTACTATCTTTACAGCCGCATATCTCATTACATCATCTATTCTCTTTTTAAGGCCTCTTACTCCTGCCTCAGCAGTATAATCAGAAATGAGCTTTCTTATGGCTGTATCAGTTAAGCTCAACTGTTTTTTCTTAAGACCAGCCATTTTCATAGCCTTTGGAACAAGGTGTTTCTTTGCGATATTAAATTTATCTACTGCTGTATATCCTGAAAAATTAATCACTTCCATTCTGTTAAGAAGCGGCTCAGGTATGGTTCCCAGTGAATTTGCAGTACATATAAAGAATACATCTGAAAGGTCATATGGCACATTCATATAATGATCAGTAAAGCTGAAATTCTGCTCCGGATCCAGCACTTCAAGAAGTGCACTTGCCGGATCACCACTGAAATCATGGACAAGCTTATCAACTTCATCAAGTACCATAACAGGATTTGAAGATCCTGCCTGTTTTATCCCTTCCATAATACGTCCCGGCATAGCTCCTATATAAGTTCTTCTATGCCCTCTTATCTCTGCCTCATCTCTGATACCACCAAGAGATATTCTTACATATTTTCTTCCTAAAGCTTCAGCAATACTCTGTCCTATACTTGTTTTTCCTGTTCCAGGAGGTCCAACAAAAAGTAAAATGGAACCTGACTGCTTTTTATTAAGGGCCATAACAGCCAGCTGCTGGATTATCCTGTCTTTTACTTTCTTTAATCCATAATGATCTTTATCAAGGACTTCCTCCGCCTTAATAAGATCTATCTCTGGTGATTCTGCCTTTTTCCAATCAAGGCTTGTGGCAAAATCCAGATAATCATAGAGCATTCCATATTCATGACCATCCTGTCCTTCATGTTTCATTCTGTTAAGAACCTTCTCAGCCTCTTTACGAGCCTGTTCATTCATACCAGATTCTTCTATCTTCTTCTGAAACATTCTAACATCAGATATATTTTCCGGATGCATCTCATCTAACTGCTTCTGAAGTATATCTATCTGTTTCTTTAATGCACTTTCACGATAGATACTTTCATTTGCCTTTTGCTGCTCATCCTCAGCTTCATTATGGACTTTTGCCATTTCCATAAATTCGTAAGCTATATTCTCAATATAATCAAATCTTTCTTTTTCCGAATCTATCTCCACAATCTTATATTTTTCTTCTGGAGTGATGACAAAATAACTAGACATTGAACAGCATAATTCATTCATGTTTTTCCAATGGATCATAAATGATCTGGCCCAGAGTCCCCACTGATATTGCTGTATAAATTTAAGATATTCACTCTTTACCTTATCAAATCTCTCACCGGCTTCTTCCTGAGAGATATCTTTAGTCTCAGGTCTTAACTCAACTCTCGCATCAAAGATCCCATCTTTGTCTTTTTCACAGCTTACTATTGTTACTCTTTCCTTAGTAACTATCTTTATATCCCTCTCGGCATCAACAATCTCTACAACTGCCTTGACACCGATTTCACTTATATCACTTGGTTTTACTTCTTTTGATTCGACATCTGACTTTAATATACCAAATACTATTTCCTCCCCCTCTTTAAAGTCACTGGTATGCCATTCATCTACTATTTCTTTCTTAAAATAGAAGGTTACATCAGGTAGTATTATAACATCATATAAAGGAATTAATTTCATAGCGTCTACCTCATTCAATAATAAAAATCATTTCAGTCTTTTCTATATAAATATTATAAGGCAAATATATCAAAAGTCAAAAAGCATTATTCCGTCAATTGCCTATTTTATGGTACATTGGAACTTCTTTACATATACTTAATATTTTGGTATCATTTAGGTGTGAAAATAGCTTTATGGGACGCATTATAAAGGATGAGTTATGAAGATAAATCTTAATGAAATTTTATATGCTGTATCATCCGGTCTGGATGCTGCTGAAGGCGAATATCTTGGCGTTACAGCAGGTCATAGTAAGAGGATTGCAGCTATCTCTATCATTATGGGTAAGGCTCTTGGCCTTTCCGACAAAGACCTGATAGACCTTGCTGCATATGCCATTCTTCATGATAATGCACTTACCGAATTTGACCAAGAACAAATTGAATATATGAATTATAACAATGGTATGAGATATTCAGACCATGATTTTCTTGTGCGCCATTGTACCATCGGTGAGATTAATACAAAACTCCTTCCTTTTAGAACAAATAACCGTGATGTAATTCTTCTTCATCACGAAAATGCTGATGGTTCAGGACCTTTTGGACGTATAGCAGACAGAACTCCTGTTAAAGCTCAGATAATCCATCTTGCAGATATGGTAGAGACCAACTTTAATCTCACCCGTGCAGAGGATTCTAATTATTCAGATATCATTTATTATGTAAGATCCAATACATCTTCCCTCTTCTCAAGAGAAGTGGCAGATGCATTTGTAGGAAGCTTCAGACAAAAGGACATGAAATTCATGAATCCGCTTAAATTAGACGGCTTCCTTCGTTCTTCCATTAAGCACTATGAAGATGAATACTTCCCACAGGAAGTTCATAATCTTGCAACCCTTATGGCTCGTATCATCGACTTTAAATCTCACTACACCTGTAAGCATTCTTTAGGTGTAGCCAGAAAAGCCGAGATCATGGCCATTCATTATAATTTTGATCAGGATAAGACCATTCAGTATTATCTTGCCGGTGCCCTTCACGATGTAGGAAAGCTGATGATTCCAAACTATATCTTAAAGAAACCTGCAAAGCTTTCTGATGATGAATATGAGATCATGAAGCAGCATGCTTATTATACCTATCTCATCCTTAAGGATTTAAAGGGCATGAAAAATGTTGCCAAATGGGCTTCTCACCATCATGAAAAATTAGATGGCAAAGGATATCCTTTCGGACTTCCTGCAAAACAGCTTTCTCTTGAAGAAAGAATGCTTTGCTGCTGTGATATCTATCAGGCCTTAACCGAAGAAAGAGCCTATAAGAAAGGCTTCCCTCATGAAAAAGCTATTGCAATCCTTCAGGAAGGCGTTGATAAAGGAGAGATCGACGGTGATATACTCAACGAATTAGATAAAGTATTTAAGAATTATAACGAAAAAGAAGAGGATACAGTTACCGAGATTCTTAAATCTACACCATAAAAAAGCAAGGCCGATAGTGGCCATCTGCCCAAAAAAGGAAAGGCCGAAGGGGGCCATCTGCCCAAAAAAGGAAAGGCCGAAGGGGGCCATCTGCCCAAAAAAGGAAAGGTACGAGCGCACTAAGAATGTGCTTTCGTGCCTTTCCTTTTTTGATGTTATGGCCATGGGACGGTAAGTTTTGATAGCTTACCATTCTAAATAAGACAGAGAACCTTCCGAGTCTTGTACTCGTTATATAAAAATGTCAAGGTATCTGTTTTATATCAGACGCCTTGGCATTTAGGAGTATTATTTGATTTGTCCACTATATTTTAAAAGTTTAATAAAAAAAGGAAGTACACACAATGTACTTCCTATTTTTTATCATTAATTATATAAAACTACCATGCAATTACTTCATGTCCTGTTTCTGTAACAAGAACCTGAATCTCCCACTGAGCTGAAGGAGAACCATCTTCTGTATAGATTGTCCAGTTATTTTCTGAATCTTCAAATACGTCCGGCTCACCTGCATTAAGCATTGGCTCAATTGTAAACATCATTCCAGGAGCCATAAGCATATCTGTTCCACGCTTTGTTGTATAACCTACCCATGGATCTTCATGGAACTCAAGTCCAACTCCATGACCACCTATCTCTCTTACAACACTGTAACCATTAGCCTTGGCATGGTCATTTATAACCTGTCCCATATCTCCAAGGAATCCCCATGGCTTAACTTCTTTTAATCCAAGCTCAACACATTCCTTACATACATCTACTAGTTTCTTCATTTCAGGGTCTACATCACCAATGCAGAACATTCTTGATGAATCTGAATAATAACCATTAAGGATTGTAGAGCAGTCAACATTTATAATGTCGCCATCCATAAGGATCTCATCCTTTGATGGAATACCATGGCATACAGCATCATTTATTGATGTACATACACTCTTTGGAAATCCGCAATAATTAAGAGGTGCTGGAATAGCGCCATGCTTTTTGCAGACTTCATTGATGATATCATTTATCTCTTCTGTACTCATTCCGGCACAGATTTTATCTGCTACTACATCAAGACACTCCACATTTACTTTTGCACTTTCTTTGATAAGAGCAATCTGTTCTGGAGTTTTGATAAGCTTTCTGGCTGGTACTATATGTCCGGCAAGACGTGCCATATCAATCTTTCTGTCAAATTCTTCATGGCATACCTTATACTTTTTTCCACTACCACACCAGCATGGATCATTTCTTCCTATCTTCTTTTCTCTTCCATTTATTAAATTCATACATTTCTCCTATACTATAATCTCTGACTCTCCTGAGAGAGATAAGCCTCTCTTCCAGCTTCAATAGCTTTCTTAAAAGATCTTGCCATTATCCTTATATTACCTGCAGTAGAAAGGGCTGTTTTTGCCATAACCGCTGCACATCCTATTTCCATAGCTTCACAGGCTTGAGATGGTTTTCCAATTCCTGCATCAACAATTATCGGAAGATCTATCTCTCTTATCAACACTTCGATAAAATCCTTTGTCTGCAGTCCCTTATTTGATCCACTTGGTGAAGCAAGAGGGATTAATGCTTTTGCACCGGCATTATATAATTCTTTTGCTGTAACCAGTTCGGGATACATATAAGGAAGAACTGTAAAACCTTCATTAGTAAGAATCTCTGTTGCTCTTAATGTTTCCGGTGCATCTGGAAGGAAGTATTTCGAATCCTGCATTATTTCTAGTTTTACTATCTTTCCAAGTCCTGAATCTGCGGCATGTCTTGCCATAGCAACAGCTGACTCCGAATCTCTCGCGCCTAAAGTATTAGGAAGTATTACTACACTTTCAGGAATAAAAGGAATAGGATCTTCCTCTGTATCCAGCTTGGCGATCGCAACGGAAATCATTTCAACACCGGCATATTCTACCGCAGCCTTTACAAGTTCAGGGGTATATACAGAAGTTTTCCCTGATCCCAGCATGAATCTTGACTTAAGGCAAAGTTCACCAATACAAAGTTCATCAGCCATTACATCTGTCTCCTTACAACTCTATATTCATCACCATTTGTATAATATGGACACTGAAATGACCTGTCCTGCATAAGTCTTCCAAAGTCATCTTCATCCATATCTATATCACAAATGTAGCCTTCATAATCATCATCATATACATAGTATGCACATGTATCACATGATGCAGCTTTTTTCTTTTTATTTTCCATAGCTGACCTCTATTATTTTAAAACATACCTTACTATTGTACACCATTTCTCTTTATTTTTTAACCTTTTTATAAGATAAAAGAAGCAAATATTTCCTTATTATGATATACTGTTTATATTCTTAGAAAAATGAAGGCATTGATATGAAAATTGGTATTTTTGATTCTGGAATAGGCGGTCTCTCAGTTCTTCACGAAGCATACCATATGTTAAAGGACACAGAATATATATTCTATGCCGATACAGACCATGTACCATATGGTTCAAGAACTCCGGAAGAGATCCGACATTTCTCAGATGATATAGTAAAATTTTTAATAAATGAATCCTGTGACGCTATAATCATAGCCTGCAACACTGCAACAAGCTGTTCTGCAAAGTTCCTGAGATCAAAATATTCACTTCCAATAATCGGAATGGAACCTGCTGTAAAACCTGCTATAGAGACAAATGATTCCCGCAGGATACTTGTCATGGCAACTCCCGTTACCTTAAGAGAAACAAAATTAAAAAAGCTTATCGACAGAGTTGATGAAGATCATATAGTAGACCTTCTCCCTATGCCTCAACTGGTTAATTTTGCAGAAAATGAAACCTTTGACGAAGATAAAGTAACGGAATATTTAGATAAGCAGTTTTTTAACCGATCATCTAAAGACTATTCCTCTTTGGTTTTAGGATGTACTCATTTTAATTATTTTAAGCCTTACTATCGTAAATATTTCGATGAGACAACTTCTTTTATCGATGGAAACAGAGGAACCATAAAACATCTTTCCGATGTTTTAAAGATTGATCTTAATGATAAAGATTTAGTTGTAGATTTTAAAGATGTTGACGACATGCTTCTCTCCGGAAATACAACCTATTACTTCTCCGGAAGAAAAGCATCTAAAGAAGAATTAGAACATATCCTCCGCCTCCACAAACGCCTGGAGTCCGTAAGAAAAATATAGCAATAAAAGCAGCCATAACCAGCAAAATATAAACAGACGTGAATTTCTCTCGACAAATTTGCAATAATTATGGCATAAAATAAAGCAGCCATAACCAGCCAAAATAATATAATAGACACGAAAGAATTCCTCCAAAGGGCATGTTTAGCCCGCTGGAGGAATTACTTGAGTGTCTATATTATTTTGGCGTCCGTTCGTCTCTGGAGGGATTACTTTTAGCGTCCATTATATTTTGGCGTTCGTTCGTCTATATTATTTCGGCATCAAAATCTCTAATTTGTGCAAGCGCCGGCAAACTGTTCCCTTCATAATCAAACAGCGCCTGATTAGCCCATTCATTTCCGCCAGGTCCTTTTTCCTTAGTATATTCTAAAGCAGCATCACTGGCCCATCCACATCCTGGAACAGGGATCCAGGCTGGTTCCCAATAATAAAAACCTCTTCCCCCTTTTATAGATACGATCAGCTCCATAATATCTTTCATAAATGCAGCCTGGCCTTCTTTTGTCATTGGATAAGGAACCTTTGCCACAAGTTCTTCCTTTGTAGCATATCCCTTTCTTTCCTCTGCTTTAAGGCCTTCATAATGAGAATAATCTTCCATGGAAAAGCCAGTGGAAACTTCATCAATTATCATTTCTTTTCCATATAGGCTGGACAGCTGCAGCATATTAGCTTTAAGATCATCTTTTGTCCCATGCCAGAAAGGATAATAAGAAAGACCTATAACATCAAAATCTTCCCCATCTCTCTTAAAGTATTCATCAAACCATTCTTTATACATAGGTGCATTTCCACCATTATCAAGATGGATCATAGTAATGATATCTTTACTAACTTCCTTAACTGCCTTAAGTCCTGCGCTGACATATCTGTTAATCTGATCAAAATTAGGCTTTAAACCTGTTGGCCATAAAAGTCCGTTAGTTATCTCATTACCTACCTGGACCATATCTGGAAGAAGATTTTCTTCTTTAAGGTCTAAAAGGACTTTTTTGGTATATGTATAAACTGCATCAGCAAGCTGATCTTCATTATAATCCTTCCAAGCCTTAGGCAGGATCTGCTTTCCTGGATCAGCCCAGAAATCACTGTAATGAAAATCAAGAAGTGTGCTCATTCCTGCTTCTTTTGCCCTTCTTGATATAAGAACAACTTTTTCATAATCATTAGTTCCTGCTCCGTACGGATTTTTATTTTCATCATAAGGATCATTCCAAAGGCGGATCCTTATAGAATTTGTTCCATATTCCTTTAATATATTAAAAAGGTCATCTTCTTTTCCATCCTTAAAAAACCTGGCTCCGCAGGCCTCTTCTTCTATTACGGTGGATACATCCATACCCTTTATAAATCTATCTATCTTCATCAAAAACCTCCTTATAGCATTATAGGGACGTGCATGGCACGTCCCTTTATTCTATTAATAATTATGGAGTAAATATTAATCAAAAAATTTAGGATCTGTAATACGTGTATGCATAAGCTTATAACGGAATCTTACAATCTCATTATCTCTTAATACATCTTCTTCAGTACCTTCATACTGACATCTTAAGCAGTAATACTGTTTCTTATCCTTATCATAAAACATATCGATATCCAGGTCTCGGAGGAAACATGATGGACATCTGAAATTTAATTTGCCTTTGCTAGATTGAGCCATGTTGAATATACCTCCTTGTCAGAAATCTTCTTTTCAAATCCAAGAGTAAACATTGGGCTGAATGCATATCCTTCACGGATAAAGCCCTTAGCCTCCTTAACATCTGTAGTAAGTGTAACTTCTGTATCAATGGCATTAACAACGGCCTTAGCACAATTTGCTCCTTCTACAAATGCTTCTCTGCACTTATATTCATATTCTATATTTTCAGTCTTTTCACCATCTGTTACAGAAAGAAGGATTCCTGTCATATCTTCAGGATATTCTGTTGTTCCGTAGCAGGCTGTTATATATTCCTTAATGATAACTTCTGCATCAGGGTCTGTCATTGAAAGGATATTTCTCTCAACTCTGATTGATGATGATCCCTCAAGGAAATGTATCTTTGTCTCTATCTTAACTGTAAGATCCTTAAACTCAATATCTACAGGATCTAAAGTAAGGATCCTGTCTTTTCCTTCCTGGCTGAATGATGCATGGCTTCTGCAAAGGGCAAGATCAACTTCTTCCCCATTGTGGCAGACCTTTGCACTTCTTAATGTTCCTTCTCCGGCATAGTGTGTGAAGTATCCCGCTCTGTATTTTTCCTGAATAAGGAATGGATATGAAGCATCCTGTACATGCTTTGTTCCGATTCCTACAGGCCATTCTAACTTAGCTGCATATGGACGAAGGTCAACTATCGCTCCCCCCTGTTCCATATTAACGCAGGCTCTCATATATGGGTCTGTATACCAGAAAAGCTGCTTATCTGAACCATAAAGAATATCCTTCCAAAGAGCACATTCAGGTTCTTCATAAGTTTTATTTGCTCTGTAGAAGTCTGCAAATTCAGCCATTGTCATATCAACTAATTTGCCTTCCTTCTTTAACTGACCGTAGTATCCCATACCTTCTTCATAAGACTTCTTAAGAAGTTCATATGGTGCTTCCCAACGTCCCATCTTATTTAACCATCCCGGTCCAACAAACATCATGTTATATGAATAACCATTGTTATACTTTGCAAGATGTCTGAACTGATCGATAAGATTAAAAAGATAAGGGAATTCCCAGGTCTTTGTATCATAGATCATTCCACGAAGTACGTTCTGTGGATGAGTTCCGAAATTGGATCCATTTCCATCATAACAGGCTATCAAATCTCTTGAAAGATGTGGGATAGCTACAATTCCACTATCTTCTGCTTCATTTGCGGCTGGTGCGTGTGTGTTCTGCTTTGATGGAATCCATGGAGCCCATGGGCCTCCGTCAAAAAGTGTATACCAGGAATTGTTACAGGTATGATAAGCCTTTGGACCTTCTTCCCAGCAGGTCGCAATGGCACATTTTACTGATGGATACTCTTTCTTGATATAATTCGTAAGGTCTGCATCCATATAGTAAGAACCTGTTGATTCTGGATAGAAGCCGAACTTCTCATAGAATTTCTCAAATACATCTTTTACTATCTTCTTCTTATCTTCCATAGAGAACATCCAGATACAGAAGTCCTTAGTCTTATACTTATCTCTGAACTGCTCACAAGGAAGACCTAAAAGTGAAAGTGAGATCTCATCTCCGTATGTATCATGGTCATGTTTTGCGATCTCAATTGCCTCATCGTTAAACAGGCTGGCATAGGTCATCTGAATAGTTACTTTAAGGCCATTATCATGTGCTGTCTTCTGCTGGAATTTAAAGATATCAAGTGATTCATTTAAGATCTTCTTATCAGCAATATCTTCTTCTTTGCCCTGTCCTGTAACTGTGGCTGAATACTCCGGCATAAGTTCCGGTCTGTGAATGATATTTACAACAAATGTATTTTCCATCTTTATCCTTTCTAAAGTTGCGCAATCGGTTGTTCTGTTATAAATATAACAAATCATTATTCCGATGTCAATCGAGTTTTTATTGTTTTTTATGCGAAAAATCTGTGAATCATATTCTGGAGTTTCCAAAAAACATATCACCAAAAAAACTCCTTACCTGATATTTACCTACAAATAAAGGTGTTATATCAAATAAAGAGTTTTTTTAATATTAGTATTTTATGTCGTTTTTAATTATTTAAGATAAATAATACTTCTTGCTGGAAGAGTGATCTTTGTTCCATTTAATGTTACCTCTGATCCATCAAGAGTTAAGCTTGCTACAACCTTAAAGTTTTCAAGCTCTGTTCCTGCAAGATCCATTTCAAATGAAACATCATCTGTGTTATATATTACTGCAATCTTTTTATCATTCCATGTACGGATAATTGCAGCCTGGTCATCCTTTGTAAGACTTTCAACAATAGAAAGTCTGCCTCTTGCTATCTCAGGATTCTCATTTCTTATCCTAAGAGCCTTCTTATAATAATTAAGTAATGAGCCTTCATCCTTTAACTGTTTATCAACTCCATCAATATCCTGCTCTATTTTATCTGCACCTGTTGGAGCATTAGTAATACCTGTTGTATCATCCTTTGACCAGACCATTGGAAGTCTCTTATTCTCATCCTTTTGTCCGGCACTTGCCATTCCAATCTCTTCTCCATAATATACAAATGGACTTCCACCCATAGAAAGAAGCAGACCGCCTGCATACTTCATATCATCTGTTTTCCCATTAAGATTATTTGATACTCGAGGCTGATCATGATTTGAAATAAATGGAGCATCTATAAAATCTGGATTTACTGCACTATATAATTCCTCTGACTTAAGCATTGCATTTACAAAACGTTCTGCGCTATATTTTCCTCTACCTGCTTTAACTATTGGTCCTTCACCACCTGAAACAGCAAAGTTAAACATACTAGGAGTTAAACTTCCATAATAGGAAGCAATTGTACTCTGATCAGCCCAGACTTCAGATACCATATAAAAGTCAGGATTCTTTTCTTTACAATAATTGAAAAGCTCATTCAGGATCTCGTTATTTGCAGCTGTATCGCTTTCTTCAAAATGAAGCGCTGCATCCATTCTGAACCCATCAACTCCATGTTCCATCCAGAAATCAGCGATATCCTTTATCTCAGCCATAAGTGTTTCATTTTTAAGATTTAAGTCTGGCATTTCTGACCAGAATGATCCTTCATAATACCAGTCTGTTCCAGGGACTTTATAATATGAGCCATTTTCCATTTTCTTTGAAAAATTGTAATAGCCAAAATATTTGCAGTCCTCAACATTTGGTTCATTGTCACCAAGTTCTTTAAGATATTCACAGGCTGATTTAAACCATTCGTTCTGTGAAGATGTATGATTGATGACTAAATCTATGATAACACGGATTCCTCTCTTATGAGCCTCTTCTATAAGCTTGTCAAAGTCCTCCATTGTGCCATATTCTCTATCAATTGACCTATAATCCACAACATCATATTTATGATAAGTTGTTGACTGTGTCACAGGCATAAACCATATTCCATTTATACCCAGATCTGCAATGTAATCCAATTTGCTTGTTACGCCGTTTAGATCTCCTATATGATCCCCATCTGAATCTGCGTACGATCTTACAAAAATTTCATAATAGTTTCTGTAATTGTCATCCTCCGCTTCAACTTTAACCATTTCTGTTGCGGGCTTTGGATCTGCTGAAGTCTCTGTTACCACTTCTGTTATAATTTCTGTGGAAACTTCCGTAGAGCTTTCTGTTGATGTGTCCCTTGTGTCAGTATTTTTAGTATTTCCACATCCACTGATACCTAATACAAGAGTAAATGACAATGCTGCTGATAATAATCTTTTCTTAAACATAATTCCCCTTTTCGAAAAAAATTAAATGTTAATAAGTTCATCTTTACCCGCTAAATTTTTATAAAAAATGGCCGGCCAAATCGGCCGGCCACTTGTTATGTCAAACCCTGTTTTTAAATAATTAACCTTTAACAGCACCGCCTGTAACACCTTCAACATAGTATCTCTGAAGAGCCATGAAGAGTATTGTTACTGGAATAGCGATCAAAACACCGCCGGCGCAGAATCTTGTGAAATAACCCTGATAGTCATTTGTCTTAACCCATCTGTACATAGCTACGGCAACGTTGTAAGACTTATCATTACCGAATGCAATGTATGATGCGAAGATATAATCGTTCCAAGGAGCCATGAAAGCTGTAAGAGCTGTATAGATAAGGATAGGCTTTGAAAGTGGAAGGATCATCTTTACCATGACCTGTGAACTTGTAGCACCATCTATTTTTGCAGCTTCATCAATTTCCTTAGGAATAGTATCAAAGAAACCTTTACATACATAGTATCCCATACCTGAACTTGCAACTGATACAAGAATGAGTCCAGGAATAGCACCAGACTGTGTAAGTCCAAACTGCTTTAAAAGGAAGTAAAGGCAGATCATTGTAAGGAATCCTGGGAACATACCAAGTACAAGCCAGAATCTCATAAGAAGAGTTCTTCCTTTAAATCTTGATCTTGAAAGAACATAACTTACACAAACAATGATGATCGTCTGTAATACTGCTACGCAGAAAGCAATGATTACTGTATTTTTATACCAAAGTAAGAAGTTTGTTTCGCCTGATAAAATCGCTTTATAACTGTCAAGTGAGAACTTCTTTGGAATTACATAATCAACCATACCACCGCCCATTTCATGATATGAACGGAAAGACTGCATTAATATTCCAAAGAATGGGAAAAGCCAGATGATACTGATAAGTATAAGTGCTATATATGCAGCAATGTTTCCAGCTTTTCTTTTTCCTGACATTGATCTTGGCTTATATGTTTTGCTCATTACTGGAATCCCTCCTCATCT
>DFFQ01000058.1 GCA_002371025.1 Lachnospiraceae bacterium UBA3772
CTTTTCAGAAAGTGCTGAATTTACAGCCTTACGCTGTGACTCATTTAACTCTTCTGACTTAAAGATAACCTGATTTGTATTATCAACTATCTGAACCTGAATATTGCTCTTGATTCCGGCAGCTTCCTGAATTACAGGAATAATATCTTTCTCAGCTTCAGCCTGAGTATAAGCCTTATCAAATGTTACAGATGTTGAAGTACCGCCGCTGAACTCAAGCGAGAAGTTAAGAGCTGATCCACGACTACCCATGTTCTTATTAACAATAAGGAAGATAAGTCCAAGAGCGATAACAACTAATGAAGCTGGAGCTGTAATCTTGAAATATTTTGAATAATTTCTAACCTTTGCTTCCTTAGCTTTTCCATAAAATACCTTGTTGTTTATTCCAAGGTCACAGAATGCATTTAAAAGAAGTCTTGTAACTACAAGCGCTGTGAACATTGAAAGGATGATACCAAGAATAAGTGTTCTTGCAAATCCCTTAACGGTACCTGACCCCATGAGGAGAAGTACAACACCGGCAATGATTGTTGTGATATTACCATCAAAGATAGCTGAGAATGCTTTTCCGAAACCATTCTTTATAGCTGTCTTAACTGTCTTTCCATCTGCGATTTCTTCCTTGATACGTGTGAAAATGATGACATTTGCATCAACCGCCATACCTATTGAAAGCAGGATACCTGCAATACCTGGAAGTGTAAGTGAGATATGGAATGTATTTAAGAAGAAAAGTTCAAGTAATGTGTAAATGCAAAGAGCCATTGCTGCAACTAATCCAGGGAATCTGAATACTACGATCATTATCACGAAAATCAGGATAAGTCCAACAATACCAGCCTTAAGTGATGTTGAAAGCGCCTCACTACCAAGAGTTGCACCTACAATCTGAGAACGAAGTTCTGTAAGAGTAAGTGGAAGAGCACCGATCTTAATTGTTGTAGCAAGTTCGTTTGCTTCTTCATAGCTTGACATATTGTTGATTTCAGCTGAACCACCGTTAATTGCTTCATTTACACGAGGATAACTTACTACTTTCTTGTCATATACGATATAAACTACGTTACCAACGTTAGCACCAGTTACCTCAGCAAATTTAACAGCTCCTTCATCAGTGAACTGAAGCTGTACTACATATTCCTGAGCTCCTGAAAGATTATCTTTTCTTGCCCCAGCCTGAGCGTTCTTTACATCAGCACCTGTAAGAGCTGCTTTATAAGTTTCACCTTCAACTGCTGTAGCATCGATAACCCCATCACCATCAGCATCAGCTAATGCATAGTTTTCTGGATCGATGAATTCAAGAGTTCCTGGTCTTCCTAAATCATCAAGGATCTGGTTTGCATCATACTTGCTTGTGTCTAATGGAATTTCAACTGAGATACGATCATCACCTTCAAGGTAAACTGATCCGTCTGTGCTGTAACCGTCTACTCTCTTCTGGAGCTTTTCCTTAGTAGCATTAATAGCGCTGGTATCAGGATCTTTATCTTCAATCTGATATGTAACGCTGACACCACCCTGAAGGTCAAGTCCAAGAGGAATATCCTCTGCACGTCCTGTTTTTTCTGCTCCCACACCATTTATTACCATATATATCAGCCCTGCTACGCAAAGAGCTATGATAAGCAAAGTAATTATGGCATTTCTTTTTGCATTTTTCATTGCTTCTCTCCCTCTAGTTAACATTTATATTCTGAAGTCTGGCTCATTTCAGCGATACCGGGAACATCGCTAAGAGCAGCCTTCATCATAAGCGCACATTCAATACGCTTCTGTTCTAATTCACAGCCAATATCATAGGCTTCAAGAATCTTATTATGGAACTGATAAGCATTTGCTGCACAACCACCGCTGCAGTAGAATCTTGCGAAACAATTCTTACACTTATCTTTTGCATAAACGTTATTACACTTAAATTCCTCAACAACCTTCTCATTGTCGATTCCATGCCATACATCACCAAGCTTAAAATCTTCCTGTCCAACAAACTGATGGCAAGGATAAAGGTCTCCCCAAGGTGTTACAGCAAGATATTCTGTTCCGGAACCGCATCCCGAAAGCCTCTTATATACGCAAGGACCTCCAGCCAGATCAATGTTGAAATGGAAGAAATTCACAGGTTTTCCTTCTTTAGCTCTATCAACAAGGATTTTTGCTAATTTATCATACTGTTCCTTAATTACTGGAACATCTTCTTCTCTTATTGCATATGGCTCTTCAGGGGCTGCAACAACAGGCTCCATCGAGATTTCTTTAAATCCCTCTTCAATGAAATTAACCACATCATCACAGAAATCAAGGTTATTATGTGTAAATGTACCTCTGATATAATATTCACCCTGACGTTTCTTTGCGAATTCCTTAAACTTAGGCATTATTATATCGTAGCTGCCCTTGCCATTTCTTGTTGGGCGCATTCTGTCATTTACTTCTTTTCTACCATCTATAGAAAGAACTACATTTTTAAGTTCTTTATTTGCATATTCAACGAAATCATCATCCAGAAG
>DFFQ01000099.1 GCA_002371025.1 Lachnospiraceae bacterium UBA3772
TTTAATGATGTTATGGTCACTTATCATATTCGGTGTGGGTGTTCGCATTGCTTATCCTGACTAGAGAGGTAATGCGAGACCTGGCGTGTGGGGTAAGTGAAGTAGAAGCTCACACTTTTCTTATATATTCCCCCTTATTTAATAACTAAGAATCGCTTCGTTTGGGCTTGACGGGGCTAAAAATGACAAAGATGAAAAAAACGATATTTATTGCTTTACTCCTATTATATTTAGTTAATATGGGGGGGGATGCACAATCCCAAGTGTTCCAAAGTATATTAAAAGAAAGAGTCGAAAAAGAGAGTTCCAAAAGCAAAGATGTTAAAGTGTCCGATAACAAGGGAAACAAAAAAGTTTTCTATGATGATGAGGAGGAGGATACTACAATTGTCCAAGAAATGTCAATTAAGGAATTAGAGAAAACAGCAAAGGGTGGTGATGAAACCGCTCAATTGAAATTAGGTTATTGTTACATAAATGGTACAGATGTTAAACAAAATAGCAAAAAAGCTTACGATTATTTTATTCAAGCAGCAAAACAAGGAAACCATGAAGCGTGTTTAGCAATAGCCAAAATGATCGGTCAGAATCGGATTGAAGGTTTAGGGCTAAAAGATCTATACAGATGGCTCAATAGGGCAGCAAAATCAAATAAAACCAAACTGCTGTTACAAGTTGCAGAAGAATATTTAAGACTATCTGATGATATAAATAAAGGAGCTGACAAACTCAATAATATATCTAATGCATTCAAAATATACGATGAGGTATTTGAAAACACTAAGAATATTGAAATAAAAAAGAAAATCGCCGATATATATCAGACACATATTAGCAACAGCAGTGATCGCATCAAAACAATGAATCTATATAAAGAAATAGCTGAATTGGGTGATGCAGAAGCACAATATATCTATGGAAAGTATTATTATGATATTGATGACAAAGAATCTGCTTTACCATGGTTAAAAAAATCATATGAGCAAGGCTATATGCAGGCTGAAGTAATTTATTTGAAGTGTGAAAAAGGACTCAAACAAAAAAGAATAGAAGATGCAGTAGCCAAGAAGGGTAGAGAAGAAAGATTGGCACAATACACAAATCATTTACAAGGTTATGTTTTTACAACATCTATTCCTTTTACAGATTATGAGCCAACTGCATCTATATTAGGTCTTGATGAATTGGTGACAACCGAGGTGGTTATTTTTGCAATTGAAAAAGAATCATTAGTATATGGCTTAATGACAGCTATAGATCGAGATAAACTGCCAAATAATCCCTCAAGAGGAGAACTACTTCAGCTACAATTATTTGCAAATGAATACAATAGAGGAACGAAAACATATGATTTTAAATTAATTGATGATGTTTTTTCGTTTACTGAAGTCTATATGTTTAATGGTAAAGAGACCAAAACTCTTCGCCGTTTTAAATACGATAAACAAAAAGATATGCTATACGATGTAGATCATGAAATATACTTAGAGAAAAAAAAGATTTCTGAATTTAGATAAATAAATTGAGAAATAAGGTCAATGAGCGTGTAAAGGATGCATATGATAAACTGTTATTTGTGAATTACCGAGAAATGTTATTATGGGAAATCCGCTATTAGAATGCTTACAATTGGCCGCAACAAACATCAACATGGCTGGGATTGGTGGAAATGATGGTTATAGCATATCCAAAATGAAGCATTTAAAAGAAATTTGGATATCAAAAGCTTCTGCAGAAAAATTCCTATAAAAAGAATCGTAAATGAATCAATAGTTCAGATTCATTTTATTGATAGAAGTTCAACTATTATCAACTATTTCAAAGGACACTTAGCGATTGTTAGAGGACAACAATGACTTGAAGTATTGAAATATTCTGACCATTAATCAAGCTTTGGAGGACTATTTGGAAGAACATGAAGATGAAGATATTTTCTATTCATTCCATGAGTTCAAAGTTGTATAAGACTAAATAGCAAAGAAGAGATATATGCCAAAAATGGTGCTATATCTCTTCTTTTTTTTGTTTGTGTGCCTTAACAGCAATTTTTATTGTACTAAAACTTTGTTTTTCAAATTCTTTTTTCTAACTTTACCCCCGCAAACTGAAAGCCCCCGTTGTAAGGGAGGTGAGGGATGCTATATGTATAAGAGTGTTTACGAATGCAGATTTGACCTCCTCCAAACTTCGCAACCTTGGATAGAGTCTGATTACAAAACAGAATCTTCTGGTCAAAAAGCAAGAGTGAATACTACATCTGATATGATAGAATATGTCACGTCGTTATTCTCGTATAATGTCCGTGTCGTGTTATCATATAGGTGTGGGTGTTCGCATTGCTTTTGTCCTGACCAGAAGAGGTAATGCGAAGACCTGGAGGAGTGGGATGAAGCAATGTATTAAGCCCACACTTTTTGTATATATAACTAACTTGAACTAATAACTGCCAAGTTTGGGCTTAACACGGCAAAGAGAGATTGTTATGAAAAAAGTATTATTTTTGTTGGCAGTACTTTTGCTTCCTACAATGGCTTATAGCCAAATTCCAACTACGACAAAAAAAGAAAACCTAAAAGGAAATGTCCTCTCGGTAAGGTATTTTAATTATGAGTACTCGGAAAACTTTGGATCTCCAACTGAAGGTAAGTTGCGATGGGTTAAAGATTTGGCATTTGATGCTCAGGGACGAGTTGTTTTATTTAACTCAGACTCTGATTTACATAGTTTTTTTGTAGCAAAATATAAGAAAGAGGGAGATAATACTATTGCTGGATTGTCTGCGCTTACTTCTGGAAGGGATGGTACTGAATATAAGACTCTTAACGATTTTCTAAACCAGAAAGAAGTAAATGACCATTACTTTAGGGAGGTTACATATAATTCAGATAATATTGCCATAAAATACGATGTTTATGAAAGATCTTATCCAACTTCGAAATACATGCTTACTTATAGGAAGGCTGCAAAACTTATAGGTAATGGGGCATACGAATGTAAATTGTACGACAAAAGTGGACAGTCTTTTCTGGATTTTAAAGAGACATATAACTCTAATGGACAACTAATTGAATTAGATAACGAAAGACAGTTTAATAATGTTTATTCTTATGATAAGGCTATAGTAATTCCAGATGCAGG
>DFFQ01000198.1 GCA_002371025.1 Lachnospiraceae bacterium UBA3772
CACCACCGAGATCGATGAATGCACCAAAATCTGTAACATTCTTAACTGTTCCTTCAACAGTATCGCCAACCTTGATCTTATCGAAGAGAGCCTTAGCTGCTTCCTTCTTTGATTCAACGATAAGCTGTTTTCTGTTACCGATAACTCTTCTCTTATGTGGATTGAACTCTGTAAGTACGAATTCGATTTCCTGTCCAACATACTTATCAAGATTCTTCTCGAATGTATCTGAAACAAGGCTTGCTGGGATGAATGCTCTGCACTCATTTACTGTAACTGAAAGACCACCTGATAAAGCCTGAGTAACTGTTCCCTTAACAACTGCTCCTTCATTAAATGCTTTCTCAAGTTCTTCATAAGCCTTTTCAGCCATAACTCTCTTAACTGAGAGAACAACCTGTCCTTCACCGTCGTTAGTCTTTAAAACCTTAACTGTGATAGGATCACCAACCTTAACTACTGTTGTAAGATCAACAGGAGTATTTGAATACTCGTTTGCTGTAACTATTCCGTCTGACTTGTAGTGAATATCAACAACTAATTCATCTGGCTTAACGTTGATAACCTTTCCTTCTACTATCTGACCTGTCTTGATTGTTACAAGTTCCTCCTCCTGTAACATCTGTTCGAAACTGATTTCTGACATGCTGTCATGAACCTCCTTAATAATTTTGTTCGGGGTAGATGCCCCAGCAGTAATACCTACCCTACCAACGGATTCAAAAGCAGTCAAATCCAAATCAACGAGTGTCTGTATATAGTAAGTATTTTTACATTGCTGTCTGCTAATTTCATATAATTTCTGCGTGTTCGAACTACTGCTGCCACCGATGACTATCATAGCGTCAACACAGGAAGCTAACTGCCTAGCTTCACTCTGTCTTTCCTCAGTCGCATTACAGATTGTTCTACTGACAGAGACATTATAATATTTTTTGCATAATAATTCAACAATATCTTTAAATTTTTTAAGATTAAAAGTAGTTTGGGAAACAACCGTAATATTTTTATCTATTTTTTCCGGAAGATTTTCGGCGTCTTCCATACTGTTTATAATATATGGCTCACTATAGCAATGGCCTTTAATTCCCTGTACTTCTGCGTGTTCCGGACTACCGATAATGATTATCTGATCAGTAGTAGATTTATCCGAAACAATCTTATGAATGTTGGAAACGAAGGGACATGTAGCATCCACAATAGTATGGCCATATTTCTCAATCTCTTCATATACCTTTCTTCCAACGCCATGAGATCTTATTATGATCACAGACTTAGGAATAGAAGAAAGCTCTTCAATAGAGTTTATAACTCCAACTCCTTCTTTCTTAAGATCATTTATAACTATCTCATTATGGATGATATCTCCAAAAGTATAGACAGAAAGCCCTTTTTCTCTGGCTTTTTTAGCTTCAGAAAAAGCTGTATCTACAGCTCTTTTAACCCCAAAACAAAAGCCCGCTTTTTTAGCAAGGATAACTTCCATAGGATTATATATTCCTTTCAAGTTCTACGATTTTTTTAACCACATCATTTATGGACATATCTGAAGAATCAATAAGAACAGCGTCCTCAGCCTGTTTTAAAGGTGCTATATCTCGATTCATATCCTGATGGTCTCTTAACTCTATATCCTTCTTAATTACTGAAAGATCAGGTAATTCTCCTCTATTCTTTAATTCATCGAATCTTCTCTTAGCCCTTACTTCTACTGATGCTGTAAGGTAAATCTTTAATTCTGCATTTGGCAGGATATTAGTTCCAATATCTCTTCCATCCATTATAACATCATTTTTCTTAGCAATATCTCTCTGAATATCAAGAAGCTTTTCTCTAACAGGCTTAAGAGCTGATGATTTAGAAGCCATATTACCAACTTTCTCGTTTCTTATTTCTGCAGAAACATCAGATAAATTAAGGAATACGTGCTGTACACCCTCTTCGTAAATGATATTGATCTGGATATTATCTAAAGCCTTTTTAAGAGCTTCTTCATCAGTAATATCTGTCTCTGTCTGCAATAAATAAAGAGCAATTGCTCTGTACATAGCTCCAGTATCTACATATAAAAATCCAAGTTCCTTAGCAGCAAGTCTCGCGATTGTACTTTTACCAGCTCCTGCAGGTCCGTCGATTGCAATATTCATTATTTTTTTGCCTCCTGTATAAAATGAATAATATGCAAAAATATGCATTTTTCTGCATAAATATAAATAAAATTTTTAAGTCAGAAATAAGAAAATTTTTGCATTTATTAAAAAATCTTGTAAAAAATTCCTCTAACAGTATATCAAATTGATAAACAATTGTGAACCAATTTGAAATTATTAGTAACTTTGTTACAAAATACACTTTATCGCATTAATGCGTTATGCTTTGAAGTGTAAAATTAAAGTGACCGAATTGACCAGATAGAATATAAAAATATTATAAACTCATTTAATCTAGTCATCATATTTTCTATTGTCTGCAGCAAGGTTCGCTGTTGACCAGGCAATTTGAAGATTAAAACCGCCGGTTAAAGCATCACAATCAATGATCTCTCCAGCTACTTTAAGGTTTTTTATCTTCTTTAATTCCATAGTTCTAGGGTCTATCTCTTTTATCAAAACTCCTCCGGTAGAAATAATCGCTTCGTTCATTCCGCGAAGAGAATCTATTGTCAAAGGAAAATTCTTAAGAACACTGATAAGTTTCATTCTTTCATCATGAGTTATCAGATTAACTTTTCTTTTTCCATCTATTCCTGAAAGACTTACAACCACAGGAACCATAAGACGTGGCAGAAGAAGTCCTAAAACATTCTGAAATTCTTTATTTTCATTACTTTCAAAGTCTCGGAGTATCCTCTTATCAAGCATTTCAATATCAAGAGCCGGCTTTAAATCAATAAAACACTCCAGTTCACTTTCAGCCTTAAATGTATCTTCATTAAAATATTTATGTATATAAGAAGAAGCTGTAAGAACCAATGGTCCACTTATACCGAAATGAGTAAAGAGCATTTCACCAAATTCGTCATAAAGAACTTTATCTTTTTTCTTTTTAGCATCTTTAGAAGCTTTAAGAACAATCTTAAGATTAACATTTTTTAAAGAAAGTCCCATCATCTCCTTGCAGAAACTTTCCTTTATATTAAATGGTACAAGACTAGGCATAAATTTCTTTGTTGAAACACCAGCAAAAGAAAGAAAATTCAGCCCCTCTCCTGTTGATCCGGTTGATTCATAAGAAGCACCACCTGTACAAAGTACTACCTTATCTGCCTGAAGTATTTTTACACCTTTATTATCCCTTAATCTCACACCTGTAATTTTCTTTTCATATTTTGACTTAGGAACATCAGAATAATAATCTTCCAGTATAAAACCTTCACATTTAGTATTAAGAAGGACTTGAACATTATTTTTTTTCATTTCATTTTCCAATGTTTTGATAACATCAGAAGAATGATCTGATACCGGGAATATCCTATTTCCTCTTTCAGTTTTAAGAGGAAGTCCCCAGGATTTAAAATCACGGATCACATCACTCTGATCGTATTCATTTATGGCACTGAATAAAAATCTTGAATTTGTTGGAACATTATTTAAAAATGTATCTTTATCAGAATCATTTGTAATATTACATCTACCTTTACCTGTAATAAAAAGCTTCTTACCAAGTTTTTCATTTTTTTCGATCAGGGTTACATTATATCTTTTTGCTGCCTTGATAGCAGTCATCATACCAGCGGCTCCTCCGCCGATTATTATCATCTTATCCAAATCTTATCTCCAAATAATTATTTCAAAACTATAAATAAAAATCTCAAATATTTATTTCAAAACTATAAATAAAAATCTCAAATGTTTATTTCACAAAACAGGCGGGGAAATCCCCGCCTGAGAAAATCATGATTAAACTGGATATGTCTGATTCTTAGAATCAGCCTTTGAAGCATCAACCTTTGTCTGCTGAGCTTCTCTATACTTAAAGAATTCTGTAGCAACCTGTGG
>DFFQ01000164.1 GCA_002371025.1 Lachnospiraceae bacterium UBA3772
TCCTGAGCCTGCTTCTTTGTACCAACGAAAAGGATGTTTCCACCTTCTGCTGCACAATCGAATACTGCCTTGTAAGCATCATCCATCATACCTACTGTCTTCTGTAAGTCGATGATATGGATTCCGTTACGCTCTGTGTAGATGTACTTAGCCATCTTAGGATTCCATCTTCTTGTCTGATGTCCGAAATGAACACCTGCCTCGAGTAACTGTTTCATTGAAATAACGCTCATAATTTACCTCCTGGTTTTTCATCTGCAGTTTTCCTTTTATTTATGAGATCTAACCATTCCACTGAATGGCACCATTCTCACAAAAACTGCATGTATTTTTTTCGCGCAAAGTCGAGTTTATCATAAAAAAAGCGTATATGCAAGCAAAAATCTCACATATACGCTATTATTTCATATTTTTTACTGTCCCTGTGTAGTAAGTACTTTTGCGATTTCTTCTTCGCTCATACCCTTAGTAAATGTAAATGTTCCAACTCTGATGTTGCTGGCATATCCATTATTCTCGAGATATAAATTGTAAGAATTCTCATCGCTTATAAGTCCAGCTTCATAAAGCATCGAACAAACTGATTCTGAACCCATTCCCGCAGAAACTGTTATACTGATTTCCTTTGAAGCTGGTGCTTCTGTGGTTGGCTCTTCAGTTGTAGGCGCTTCTGTAGTTGGTGCTTCCGTTGTTACTTTCTCAGTAGTAGCTTCTGTTGTTTTAGCTTCCGTTGTAACTTTCTCTGTTGTTTTAGCTTCTGTTGTTGTTGTCTCAGTTGAAGGAGCTTCAGTAGTTTTGGCCTCAGTAGTTTTTGCTTCTGTTTTTTTCTCTTTATTAGAAGCCTCTGCTGTAGCTACTGTTCCTTCAGACTTAATATAGTCACCTGTACGAAAAGCTGTATAAGTAACGAGACATCCAATGATAAGACCAATTCCGATACCGCGAAGTAAATATTTTCTATTCATCTAACGTCCCACCTTTTCTACTTACTCTGATGATCAATGACGTACTTAACATCACTTACACCTAACTTCATAACCTTGGAAATCTCAATAATACTGAATCCAGCCTTGTACATACCGATAATATTTCCATTTACATCGCCGTCAGAAATATCAATTCCTTCTCCAGCAAGGATTTCATCAAGAGATTCAGGAACAGTCTGAATTTCTTCCTTTGGTTTTTTCTTAAATTTCTTAATATCAACCACTTTATTTTCAGACTTTTTATTCTTTCCAGCTTTTCTTCTGGCCTCTCTTCTGGCTCTGTCTTCAGCTTCCTGTTTTGCCTCTTCTTCAGCCTTTACGGCTTCTTCTGCTTCCTTACGGGCCGCTTCTTCCGCCTCTTTACGAGCGTTCTCCTCTGCTTCAAGCTTTGCCTTTTCTTCTGCTTCCTTACGCGCTGCTTCTTCGGCTTCAAGCTTCGCCTTTTCTTCTGCTTCCTTACAAGCTGCTTCTTCAGCTTCAAGCTTTGCCTTTTCTTCTGCTTCCTTACGGGTCGCTTCTTCTGCCTCTTTACGGGCGTTTTCCTCGGCTTCAAGCTTTGCCTTTTCTTCTGCTTCCTTACGAGCTGCTTCCTCAGCTTCTTTTCTTTCAGTCTCTTCCTTAAGGTCTGTCTTCATCTTTTCAAGACCTTTTTTATATTCATCAGCAACTCCAAGCATTGTTTTAATATCTTTTTCTTTTTCAGTAACAAGGCTAAATATCTGATTTATCTCAACCTTAGCCTTATCTGCTGCTTCTGATACAGAAGCATATTTCTCGTCGATTTCTTTTTCCTTCTTATCAACAGCCTCATTTATGGCGTTAATCTTCTTCTCTAAATCCGCATTCTTTGCATTGATTCTTTCTTTTATTTCATTATCAACAGCACTTTTAACAGATTCTTTAACCTTTTTCTTGCTGTATTCATTGATATATGAATCAGTCATTTTTTTAAGCTGTTTCTTATCAGCTTCAGATAACTCGCTCTTTAACCCCGGTGTAACCTTTTCCTCTTCCTTTTCTTCTTCATTAGTAAGGAAAAAACTAACCGCAATAAGAGCGACACCTAATACAAGTACAATAATAACAGCAGTATTCATTTTATCTTCACCTCATCATTTATTTCTCATCCTTATTATCTACACTGTCAAAATCAAATACAGCATCATTAAGGATTTTTATATATGTTCCCTTCATCCCCTGGGAACGCGCCTCTATAACTCCTGCGCTTTCAAGTTTTTTAATAGCATTAACTATGATAGAACGTGTAATGTTATTCTTTGCTGCAACCTTTGACGCAACAAGATTCCCCTGCTTTTTACCAAGCTCAGTAAACACAAACCTGATAGCTTCTTTTTCTGACACTGAAAGAGAATCCATAGCCGATTTAACCATATCCTTATTACGTTTTCTCTCAGTATCTTCTTCATAGATAGCTCTCATCATCTCAAGCTCTATAACAGTATTTACATACTCACTTAAAATGATATCCTCAACCAGAAAATCATTCTTTGGTCTGTAAATAAATGTAGATCCAAGTCTTTCCCCTGCAAAATCTATTGGAAGAATAATGGCTGAAAAGTCATTATTATCAAATCCAAGAGTAAGAAGATTAACATTCTCTTTTGTAGAAAGAACTGATAAAAATCTTTCGTTAAGATTTGTATCAATAACCTCTCCAACATTTTCTGTTAACATATCATGAAGTAATGGAAGTCCTTCTTTTTCATAGATTCCAAGAACCTTTCCCTTAGCTGAAACCACAAGAACATTGGCATCTAAAATATCACCAACGCATTTGCATATATCACTAAAGACCACAACATAAGAAGTATTATTATGCAACAGCTGGCTTATTTTCCTTGTTCTATCAAGAAGCTGAACACTCATATTTACACCTTCCTTTTTTATAAAATAAGTCATAAAAGGCAAACAAAAAAGTTTGCGCCATACATATTTAAAATATAGCACAAACTTAATTGTCATACAACTAAAAAAGAATTTATTTAAACAAAACTAATTGTAAATATTTGTCTCACTCTTCATTTTTTTCTGCATAATCCTCTGTATATCCACACTGTGGATCGGAACATGCAAGTTTTTTTCCTTTAATTACCATATATTTTCCGCACTGTGGACAATGTTTCTCGTGTGGTCTTTGCCATGACATAAAATCACATTCAGGGTAATCTATGCATCCGTAGAACATTCTGCCTTTCTTTGTTCGTCTAACAATTATATCCTTACCACACTTAGGACAGGATACACCGATTTTTTCAAAATAAGGCATTGTATTCTTACATTCAGGGAAATTAGGACATGCAAGGAATTTTCCATAAGCCCCGTACTTAATTACCATCATGGCTCCGCAAAGGTCACATTTAACATCTGAAACCTCATCTGCTATATGAATAGATTCCAGAGTCTTATCTGCTTCCTTAACAGCATCCGCAAGATCCGGATAGAAATTCTTAACTACTACTTTCCACTTAATGTCACCAGCTCCTATATTATCAAGGAGTGATTCCATGTTGGCAGTGAAATTAAGATCAATTATCACTGAAAAGGCTTTTTCCATTATGCTGTTAACCGCATCACCTAATTCAGTAACATAGATATCTTTCTTTTCCTTTGTTATATAACGTCTTGCAAGAAGTGTAGAAATGGTTGGCGCATAAGTTGATGGTCTTCCAATTCCTGCATCTTCCATAGCCTTTACAAGACTTGCCTCTGTGTAGTGAGATACAGGACTTGTAAAATGCTGTTCTTTCTCTATTCTTTCTGAAACAAGAATATCTCCAGCTTTGATTCCATTGAAATCAGCCTGTTTCTTCTCCTTTTCCTTTGGAGGATATACATTTAAAAATCCCGCAAATGACACAAAACTTGATGATGCCTTATAAATATCATCACCATTTGAAACACTGACTGTAAATGTATCATAACATGCATTTTTCATTCGGCTTGCAAGGAATCTCTCATAAATAAGATTGTATAATTTAAACTGTTCCTCAGAAATAATTCCCTTAAGCATCTGTGGAGTAAGACTAAGATCAGTAGGACGAATTGCTTCATGAGCATCCTGTACATTCTTTGTCTTATTAGATGTTCTTACTTCATCTGATACATAATTCTCGCCGAAGTTCTTTGCAATATATTCTCTTGCTGCTTTATCAGCCTCTTCAGAAACACGGGTTGAATCAGTTCTTAAATATGTTATAAGACCAACTGTACCATGACCCTTTATCTCAACGCCTTCATAAAGCTGCTGTGCTACTCTCATAGTCTTTGATGTAGCAAAATTAAGTCTTCCTGATGCTGATTGCTGAAGTGTACTTGTAGTAAATGGAAGTGGCGCCTTTTTGGTACGCTGTCCCTTCTTAATATCCACTACCTTGAATTCATTCTTTGCAGCATTTTCGAGTACTTTCTTAGCTTCCTTCTCACAAGAAAGATCTCCGGAATATTTAAAATCCACTGAAGCTTTCTGACCAGGTACATTAAGGAATGCATCTACTGTCCAGAACTCTTCCGGAATAAAATCATTTATCTCTTTTTCTCTGTCACTGATCATCTTAAGAGTAACAGATTGAACTCTTCCTGCTGAAAGGCCTCTCTTATGAACCTTCTGCCAGAGAAGAGGACTTATCTCATATCCCACAAGTCTGTCCAGAACTCTTCTTGCCTGCTGAGCATCTACAAGATCCATATCAATAGGTCTTGCTTCTTTGATAGATTTCTTTACAGCATTCTTGGTAATTTCATTAAATGTGATTCTCTTATATTTTCCTTCTTCGAGCTTAAGTGCAACAGAAAGATGATAAGAGATTGCTTCCCCTTCGCGGTCCGGGTCAGTTGCGAGATAAACCATATCAGCTTTCTTAACAGCTTTTCTTAATTTGTTAAGAAGCTCTCCCTTTCCACGAATAGTTATATAATGTGGCTCGAAATCATTTTCGACATCAACGCCCATATCACTCTTTGGAAGGTCTCTCACATGTCCCTCTGAAGCTATAACTTCATAGTTGCTTCCAAGGAATTTCTTTATTGTTTTTGCCTTTGTTGGTGACTCAACGATAACTAAATTCTTTGCCATTTTCTTTTCCTTCATTGTAATCTGTAATCCCCTTCACAGTATTCGACTCATAATCTTTAAACGTGCACACTATAACGCACAAAAATAGATAATGCAAGCAAAAATTATTTCAAATTGTGATTTAAGTGTGTTTTTAGTATTTAAAAACATACTTTCTAACGCCCCATAAAATAAGTAAATGCAATGGATAGAAAGCATAAAATAACAATCTTATAAACTTATTATCCAAAGCCTTACCATGTTTTCCGTTATATAGACTAAATAATAATATATCCGGTGCAGCGAACATTTCTATCATCCCAAAACACAGAATAAATATAAAATTTATAAAATAACATTTTCTTTTATTATCATGAAAATAATAAAATGTAAATACTATAAGTACTCCGATAATTGAATAATCTGTATTAAAAAGTAAAGCAACAATACCATAGAATACTGCTATCATATAGCAGATCAAGGTCTCTACAGGTTTTGCCACAGGCTTAGCTTTAAGCACTAATCTTATTCTATCTGCCATCATGACAGCCATAAGTCCCAACAGCAATGTAAAATAAACATTCTGATGCTTTATATCCACTCTCTTATTAAATATTGCTATATCATAAAACACTTCTGAAACCAGTGCAAAAATAAGGAGTCTAAGGCAATACTTAATTACATTTCTGGTATTAAAAAAACCTTCGACTATCAAAAAGCAAAATATAGGAAATGCAATACGCCCCATTCCTCTAAGTAATAAATCCAGAATCCGGATTGACATTTTTGATGTATAGATCATATCAGGATGATATTCCACAATGGCCGCTCCTATATGATCTATAAACATTGCAGTGATTGCTATCACCTTTAGAACAAGGGCATTAACTCCATACTTTTGCTTAATTGATGTAATGTCGAAGGTAGATGTCATATTATTATCCTTTATTATTTTTAGTTATTTTTTGCAAGCATCATTAAGATCTCATTGCTTCTTTCAACAAATTTAGGAAGCTCTTCTTTTGAAAGAGGCTTATTTGAAAGAACTGCAAGATCATAAAGCTGACAGCAGATCTTATCTGTAATCTCAGCCTTTGGATTATCCAGAACATATTTAACCAGCTGATTATTATAGTTAAGCACAAGAGTCTCTGATTCCTTGCCGAAATCCATTCCTCCCATTCCAGCCATAGCATATATCTTCATCATCTCAGCCATACGTCTTTCCTGTTCTGACTGAGTTAAGATTGAAGAAATGGCACTGTCTTTAAGTACTTCAACTTTAATATTTATCTTTTCAACATTAAGTGCTTTCTTAAAGATTTCTGTTAATTCTTCAGTATACTTTTTCGCATCTTCTTCAGAAAGCTGTTCTCCCTTGAAGTTCTCGCTTACATCTGAATCAATTCTAAGGAACTTGATCTGTTCCTCTTCCTTCTTGTCAGCATTTTCCTTAACTTCAAGATTTGTGATAAATGGATTATCAATATTATGAGTCATAATGATAGCATCCATTTCCTCATCTTTAAACATCTGAATATAGCGTGCCTGTGCCTGCTCATCAGTTACATAGAAAACTTTATTATTATATTTATCTTTACCAGCTTCTAAATATTCAGGAAGAGATACATATTTACCACTTAAATTTTTATAAATGATATAATCATGCATCTTTTCATTAAACTTCTCATCCTTAAGGCATCCATATTTAATGAATGGTGAAAGATCATCCCAGAGCTTCTCATACTCATCTCTCTTTGTCTTGCACATTCCGATAAGCTTATCAGCAACCTTCTTAGTGATATAATCTGAAATCTTCTTAACAAAACCATCATTCTGAAGAGCTGATCTACTTACATTAAGAGGAAGATCTGGACAATCAATGATTCCCTTTAATACAAGAAGAAATTCAGGTATAACTTCTTTAATATTATCAGCAACGAAAACCTGATTATTATAAAGTTTAACCTTTCCTTCAAGCGGATCTGTATTAGGATTGATTCTTGGGAAGTAAAGAATTCCCTTTAAATTAAATGGATAATCCATATTAAGATGGATCCAGAAAAGAGGCTCCTTAAAATCATAGAAAACCTTCTGATAGAAATCCTTATAATCCTCATCTTTGCAGTCACCAGGAGTTCTCATCCACAGAGGATTTGTATCATTTAATGGAAGGACTTTCTCTTCTTCTTTTGTCTCAACTTTTGTCTCTTCTGTCTTTTTTTCAGATACATCACCAATAAGGTCATCTTCTTCGTCTTTTACAACTTCTGCTTCTACTTCATCTATTCTTTCTTTAGCCTTTTTTTCTTCCTCATCCTGATTAACATAATAGATCTCAACCGGCATGAAAGAACAGTATTTATTAATTACTTCTTTTACCTTATATTCGTTGGCAAACTCAAGTGAATCTTCTGAAAGATCAAGTGTTATCTTTGTTCCACGGGTATCCTTATCACCTTCACCCATGGTATATTCTGTACCACCGTCACATTCCCAATATACAGGACGCGCTCCTTCCTGATATGAAAGTGTTTCAATAGTAACCTTATCAGCTACCATAAATGCTGAATAGAATCCTAAACCAAAATGGCCGATGATCTGATCTTTTGCATCTTTATCCTTATATTTATTCATAAAATCAGTAGCGCCTGAAAATGCAATCTGGTTGATATACTTCTCAACCTCTTCTTCAGTCATACCGATTCCATTATCAACAAATGTAAGTGTCTTATCTTTAGCGCTTGAATATACTGTTACCTTATATTTCTCTCCTGAAGGAATTTTAGCTTCACCAATAGATGAAAGTCTCTTTAACTTAGTAATAGCATCAACACCATTTGATACAAGCTCTCTGATAAAAATATCATGATCAGAATAAAGCCATTTCTTGATAATCGGGAATATGTTCTCACTGTTAATTGTTAAACTTCCTTTTGCCTGACTCACGTTACATTCCTCTTTTCTATATAATAAACTAATGGTGAAATACACCAAAAATCATTTTAGTTCTATGCATAATATAAGTCAAGAAAAAATTAGCACTCAAAGAGATTGAGTGCTAATAAGTTAAATAAATATCTTTTCAATTCTTTTCTTTAAATATTCATCGCATTCCATAGGAAAAACTTTATCAAGGCTAAAGGTTTTCATTGCAAGTCCTGTAGTAACTATCATTTTCTCTCTATCATAAAGAATATTATAAGTTATAAGACTTATATCCTCACATCTAAACCCAAGTTCACTATTTTCTGATACAAGTTTATTTACTTCTTCCAACGGAAGTGCAAGAACTATCTTAAAACTAAGAGGAAGTACAGTTCCTCTGATCATCTGATAAAAGTAAGTCTTCATTTCATGCCATGAGGAATACTCACAATCAACCTCACTTTCATCATCAAAATAAGACTTATTAATTCTTCCATCGATAGTAAAATCCACCATTGTCCTTAATTCCAGTTTTACCAGATTAAGTACATCAAAAGCTTCATCATGAAGCAGGCTGTTAATAAACTTTTTAACGTCAGTAATTTCTAAACTAATCATATATCTTCTTAATTCACCACTATAACAAGCACATTATAGTCATCACTTCCAAGAGTCATATAACTAAGGGATGTTACCCTTTCACTGGTATACATTTCCTGAAGCTTTTCAGGATCAAAGGAAAAACCGGAATATCCCAGTTCAATTGTTCCACTGCCTTTAAATGTAGCAATCTCTGTGGCCTTTTTTATCATATTATCAGAATCTGTAAAGAACACGCCCTCCCTGTTGTAATAATTCCAGGTTTTTGAATCGCATTTTTTATAAGCTTCTTTATCCCAATAATGATCCTTCCATAAAATATCGTCTGTAACATTAAAATAAACGTGAACTATTATATTACTAGCACCCACAGGATCATCCCAGGTGCTGTCGACATTATACCATTCACCATTTATACGCACATGATTCCATGCATGATTCTCTTCTTCACCATCTGATGTAGCTGTTCCTACAACGAATTCATTTTCAATACCAGCACAGGAAAGAAGTAAAGAAAATGCTTCTGCATAACCATTACATACCGCCTGCCCTTCTACCAAAGCGCCATAAGCTCTGTATTCATTATCATCATCTTCGCTTCCAAAACTATATACACAGTTTTTGACAAGATAATCATGAAGTCTCTTTTCTTTCTCATATTCTGTCAGGTTTCCTTTTATGCACGTATCAAGAATTACACACACCTTATGATATAAATGTATAGCCTCAGCTCTATCCTCAGGAATCGGTGCTCCTGTAAGATAAGCATCCATCACATAACTGTTATCTGATCTTTCTATCTCAAAATCTACTTTTCTTATGCCCAAAAATGAAGGATATATCTTAATGGACTTTACACTTCCATTTATATTATTAAGACTATAATTTATCAGCTGCAATTCTGAATCATCAATATTTTTTATATAATAAGACACGGAACCTTCCGTCTTCTTAGCAATATCATTATTTAACCTTGCCGCAAGTCCTGACAATCCATCATATGCATCCCCCAGATGATAAAAATTAGAAGCAGGATTAAAACCTGTTGTAAAATCAACAACTGCTATTATAACAGTAAGAAAGAAAAAAATATAAGCTATCTTAACTAATAATCTTTTCATACTAAACTCATCTCCACTAAAATACTTTCACCGCATCTTTTATAATAGCATTATTTACAACTTGATAGCAACAAATAACTGTTGTAAAATGATTCAGTAAATTAAAGTGTTAAATTGAAATAATAAGAAAGGTAAGGTTAGATATGGCTCAACTCTGGGGCGGACGTTTCACCAAAGAAACAGATCAGCTGGTTTATAATTTTAATGCTTCCATTACATTTGATCAGAAATTCTTCAAACAGGACATTAAGGGAAGCATAGCCCATGCAAAAATGTTAGGTAAGCAAAGTATTATCTCAAATGATGAGATGGAATCTATCATAAAAGGTCTTCAGTCAATTTATTCTGACGTAAATGAAGGTAAATTAGAGATCACATCAAAGTATGAAGATATTCATAGCTTTGTAGAAGCAAATCTTATTGATAGAATCGGTGACGCAGGAAAGAAACTTCACACCGGAAGAAGCCGTAACGATCAGGTTGCTCTTGACATGAGGCTTTATGTAAGAGATGAAATATCTGAAATCGAAGAGGAATTATTACTTCTCATCAAAGAACTTCATAAGATAATGAAAGATAATCTTTATACTTTCATGCCAGGATTTACCCATTTGCAGAAAGCACAGCCTGTTACATTTGCCCATCATGTAGGTGCATATTTAGAAATGTTCAAGCGTGACCTTTCAAGAATGCAGGACATATATAGCAGAATGAATTACTGTCCTCTTGGTGCAGGAGCTCTGGCCGGAACCACCTATCCTTTAGATAGAGAATACACAGCTTCACTGCTTGATTTTAACGGTCCAACTCTTAACAGTATGGATTCTGTATCAGATAGAGACTATGTAATAGAACTCCTCTCTGCTCTTTCAACCATACAGATGCATCTTTCAAGATTCTCCGAGGAGATCATCATCTGGAATTCAAATGAATATCAGTTTGTAGAATTAGATGATGCTTATAGCACAGGAAGTTCCATAATGCCACAGAAAAAGAATCCTGACATTGCTGAATTAGTCCGCGGTAAGTGCGGTCGTGTATATGGAGCCTTAACTTCGATGCTTACAACAATGAAGGGTATTCCTCTTGCTTATAATAAAGACATGCAGGAAGATAAAGAGCTTACCTTTGATGCTATTGATACAGTAAAAGGATGCATAATGCTTTTCCGCGGAATGATCAGTACCATGAAGCTCAATAAAGAAACTATGGAACGTTCTGCTATGAACGGCTTTACAAATGCCACTGATGCAGCTGACTATCTCGTTAAAAAAGGTGTACCATTCAGAGATGCCCACGGAATCATCGGCCGTCTGGTACTTTACTGCATAGATAAAGATAAATCAATTGATCAGCTTTCATTAGAAGAATTAAAAGAAATTGACCCTACATTCGAAAATGATATCTACGATGCAATAAGTCTAAAGACCTGCGTTGATAAGCGTATAACCCTTGGAGCTCCAGGGCCAAGCGTAATGCAGCAGGTGATAGATAAAAATGAAGCGTATATTGCTTCTCTCACATTAGATAAAGCAAATTACTAGAAGGCAAACGGAGCAATATCGGCTAACGGATGTCAAAATATAATGGACAAAAAAAGATTCCCTCCAGCGGGCTAAGCTGCCCTTTGGAGGGAATCTTTTTCACGTCCTTTATTATATTTTGGCTGGGTATCGCCACTTTATGAACGATAATGTTAATTTAATTCTCTTCTTCTGCCTTCTTTGAATCAGCCTTTACCATAAACTGGTCAGTGTCTTTATCGGCAAGATTTAAATAAACCTCTTTTGACTCTATCTGATCTGCAAGTTCTGTCTTAAGTCTCTTAATCTGTTCTTCTGTAAGTCCAGACATCATCATAACTTCAGCTTCATCAATACGCGCCTTAAGCATTTTAGCTGCAAGCTCATATTTTGCTTTGGTTGTATTATTCATATAAGCCTCCTTTAGTTGTATTATAAAGTTGCCATTTCATGTATAGCAGCAACCATTGCAGGTATAACCTGCTTCTTTCTTGAAACACAATTTTTAAGAATGATCTTTTCTTCATCAATTTCTGCATCAGGAAAAGCATGCATAAGAATATTATCAGCAGCCTTGCCGAAATAAAGCATGTTAGTATCTCCTGTAAGAATATTGGTAAGCATAAAGAAAATACAATCAACTTCTTTTTCTTCAAATACATTATTAATATAAGCTTTAAGTCTGTCGCTTACATTTGAAAGTACTGAAGAATTAAAAGCAGAAATCTGACCTACACCAAATTTAATATCATCTGATGTAAATATCTTATAATCCTGATTAAAAATCTCTTCATCAGTCTTATCTTTAAGCTTGCTTCCTGCGTTAAGCATTGCAACACCATAACTATCCAGATCGATACGAGCTATACGAGCCAGCTCTCTTGCAACCTCTTCATCATACTTAGTGCATGTAGGTGATCTAAAGAGTAATGAATCTGAAATGATAGCCGAACAAAGGAGTCCTGCAATCTTTTCAGGTATTTCAACACCCTGTTCTAAGAACATCTGATAAATGATTGTTGCTGTACAACCAAGAGGCTGATTTCTAAAATAGATAGGATTCATGGTTGAGATACCACCAATTCTATGATGATCTATTATCTCAAGAAGTGTTACTTCCTCTATTCCATCTACAGCCTGTGATCTTTCGTTATGATCCACAAGAATTACTTTCTTAGGGTTTGCATTCAAGTAATTACGCTGTGAAAGAAGGCCCACATATTTACCAGTCTCATCCAGCACAGGATAATACTGATATCTCTTGGATGCCAGTACATCTCTTATATCAGAAATGTAATCCTCTGTATCAAATGTTATAAGATTATCAGTCTTCATGAAGAAGCTGATAGGAATACTCTGGTTTATAAGACGGGCAACTGTATATGTATCATAAGGAGAACTGATAACGGTACAATCATGATCCTCAGCCATCTTTGTAATAGATACCGATACATCAGCACCGTCACAGACAATAATACACTGAGCATTCATAAGAATAGCTGAAAGCTGTGATTCATATCTGTTACCGAGAATAACAATATCGTCTTTATTAATATAATTCTCCATAAGATCAGGATTTGCAGCAGCCACAAGAACCTTACCGGGTCTTACACGCTTTGTGGCATCTCCCACCACCATCTTACCAGCAAGAGTATCAATGATATTATTGTAACTGGTGGCAGCCTTTGTAAGTACAGTATTATCAAGAATATCCATATAAGACATGGCAATATCTTTATAAGTGATAACTCCAGTTAAGAAACCATGATTATCAACAGCCGGAAGTGTTGTAGCTCCGGATTCTGAAAGGATTTCCCATGCTCTCTTAAGTGAAATATCACCCTTTACGCCATCCATATGTCTATACTCAACATCCTTAACCTGTGTATACATGCCTTCCACAAGCTTAGGTGGCTCAATATTAAATGTTTTAAGTACAAATGCAGTTTCCTGATTAAGCGCTCCAGCACGACATGGCACATAGTTCTTATCATCAAGCTGATTCTTTAAATATGCATAACAAATAGCAGCACAAACTGAATCAGTATCAGGATTCTTATGTCCTATGACATAAATCTTATCATTATTATCCAAACAAAAACCTCACATAAATAAATCAAAAAATAAATCAAAAACCGCTCATTTATATAGCGAAACCCTTTCTTTAAAATCCAGCAAAAAAACAGGACGAAAAGAAAGGGTTTAAAGTTCATATATAAAGATTATTACTTACGATTAGCACGCATACGCATACGTGAATCAAGGATCTTCTTTCTGATACGAAGACTCTTTGGAGTAATCTCAAGGAGTTCATCATTATCAAGGAAGTCAAGAGCCTGTTCAAGTGACATAACCTTAGGTGGTACAAGTTTAAGAGCATCATCAGCTCCTGAAGAACGTGTATTTGAAAGATGTTTTGTCTTACAAACATTTACTTCAATATCTTCAGCCTTACCTGTCTCACCAACTACCATTCCGGCATATACTTCAACACCTGCTCCAATGAAAAGAGTTCCTCTTTCCTGAGCATTGAAAAGACCATAAGTGATTGAAGTACCATTTTCAAATGCTATAAGAGATCCGTTAGATCTGTAATTCATATCACCCTTATAATCATCATAGCCGTCAAAAATAGTATTGATAACACCGTTACCCTTTGTTGCAGTAAGGAAAGGTCCACGGAATCCGATAAGTCCACGTGAAGGGATTCTGAATTCAAGTCTTGTTGTACCACTGTCTGATGGTGACATACCTGAAAGTTCTCCCTTACGGATACTCATCATATTGATAACTGTTCCTGCAAATTCATCTGGAACATCTACCACTGCGATTTCATAAGGTTCACTCTTCTTACCACGCTCGTCATATTTAAAAATAACTTCTGCCTTAGATACAGCGAATTCATATCCTTCACGTCTCATATTTTCAATAAGAACAGAAAGATGAAGCTCACCACGTCCTGAAACCTTGAAACAGTCTGTTGATTCTGTTTCTTCAACACGAAGTGAAACGTCTGTATTAAGTTCTCTATACAATCTATCTCTTAAATGTCTTGATGTAATGAATTTACCTTCTTTACCAGCAAGAGGTGAATCATTAACAATAAAATTCATACTGATAGTAGGATCAGAAATCTTCTGGAATGGGATTGCATCAGGCATATCAGGTGAGCATATTGTATCACCAATCTTAAGATCTGAAATACCTGAAATAGCAACAATTGAACCAACTGTAGCTTCATTAACCTCAACCTTTGCAAGTCCGTTATATTCATAAAGCTTTGTGATCTTAACTTTTTCTTTTCTATCAGGATCGTGATGATTTACGATAAGAGCTTCCTGGTTAACCTTAACAGTACCATTATCAATCTTACCTACACCGATACGACCAACAAATTCATTATAATCGATAGTTGAGATAAGTACCTGAAGACCAGCATCTGGATCTCCTTCTGGAGCAGGGATATGATTAACGATAGTCTCAAAGAGAGGCTTCATATCTGTTCCTCTTTCATCTGCTGTATAAGAGCAGATTCCATCTCTTGCTGAAGCATAAACAAATGGGCAGTCAAGCTGCTCATCTGAAGCATTAAGATCCATAAGAAGTTCAAGAACTTCTTCTTCTACTGCTTCTGGTCTTGCATCAGGTCTATCAATCTTATTTACACAAACAACAACTGAAAGATCAAGTGAAAGAGCTTTCTGAAGTACGAATCTGGTCTGTGGCATTGGTCCTTCAAATGCATCTACTACAAGGATAACGCCGTTAACCATCTTAAGAACTCGTTCTACTTCACCACCGAAATCAGCGTGGCCCGGAGTATCGATGATATTGATCTTTGTGTCATTATACATAACAGCTGTATTCTTAGAAAGAATTGTAATACCTCTTTCTCTTTCAATATCATTTGAGTCCATTACTCTTTCTGCAACTTCTTCATTAGCACGGAAAACACCGCTCTGACGCAGGAGCGCGTCAACTAAGGTTGTTTTACCATGGTCTACATGGGCGATAATTGCAACATTTCTTGTATCTTCTCTTTTAATATTCATCTCTTTTTATTCCTTACATCTGGCTTGAATAGTTTGGTGCTTCTTTTGTGATCTGAATGTCATGTGGATGACTTTCACGAAGAGCAGCAGCTGTAATCTTAACAAACTGAGCCTTCTCATGAAGTTCTTCAATTGTAGCAGCTCCACAATATCCCATACCTGAACGAAGTCCACCTATAAGCTGGAATACTGTATCTTCTACAGAACCCTTATATGCAACTCTTCCTTCAACACCTTCTGGAACAAGCTTCTTTGCTCCAGCCTGGAAATAACGGTCCTTAGAACCAGCTTCCATTGCAGCAAGTGAGCCCATACCACGATATACTTTATATTTTCTTCCCTGATATAATTCAAATGCACCAGGAGCTTCATCAGTACCTGCAAACATTGAACCCATCATACATACGCTACCACCGGCAGCAAGAGCCTTAGTGATATCTCCTGAATACTTGATACCACCATCAGCAATAACAGGAATACCAGCTTCATGAGCTGCTTCATAAGCATTCATAACAGCTGTAACCTGAGGAACACCGATACCAGCAACGATACGTGTTGTACAGATTGAACCAGGTCCGATACCGATCTTAACAGCATCAACACCAGCTTCGATCATAGCCTTTGTTCCTTCATAAGTAGCAACATTACCAGCAATAACCTGAAGTTCAGGATACTTATCCTTGATCATTCTGAATACTTTAAGAACGTTTGCTGAATGACCATGAGCTGTATCGATAACAACTGCGTCAACATGTGACTTAACAAGTTCATCGATACGGTCTGTAACATCGCCAGTAACACCAACAGCTGCAGCACAAAGAAGTCTTCCGTGTGAATCCTTAGCAGCCTGTGGATACTTAATAGCTTTCTCTATATCTTTAATAGTAATGAGCCCTCTTAAATTTCCGTTAGCATCAACGATAGGAAGCTTCTCTTTACGAGCTCTGCCAAGGATTTCCTTAGCCTCTTCAAGAGTAACACCTTCTTTAGCTGTTATAAGACCGTCGCTTGTCATAACGTCTTTAATAAGCTTTGTATAATCTGTTTCGAATTTAAGATCACGATTTGTGATGATACCTACAAGTTTTCCATCTTTTTCAACGATTGGAACACCTGAGATACGGAACTTAGCCATAAGATCATCAGCGTCTTTTAATGTCTTATCGCCTGTAAGTGAAAATGGATCTGAGATAACACCATTTTCAGAACGCTTAACCATATCAACTTCTTCTGCCTGAGCTTCAATACTCATATTCTTGTGAATAACACCGATTCCACCCTGTCTTGCCATTGCAATAGCCATTCTGTGCTCTGTAACAGTATCCATGCCGGCACTCATGAGTGGGATATTCAGTTCAATAGTCTTAGTTAAGTGTGTCCTTAAGTCCACCTGATTTGGGAGAACTTCTGAATAACCAGGGACAAGGAGAACATCGTCAAATGTAATTCCTTCGCCAATAATCTTGCTCATTCTTTTTTCCTCTTTCTTTTTTATAAATTTTATGATGAAAGTATCAAATGATACTTATGTCATTTTCTAAAATAAATAAAAATCATTTTCGTTATATGTTAACAGCCCAATTTCCCAGTGTCAACACGAAAAAACCGCTTTAAAACTAATTTTTTTTGTATAATTTTAAACTCATTAAAAAACGCCCGAAATTTTAATGCATTCCGGGCGATTCGCGCAATTATTTATCGTGATTTTCATAAATCAACTTATTGGTACGAGACAGCTCATGATCGTCTTTATCAATCTGACCAACAACAATTTCTGTTCCGCTCTCTACATCACCTTTAAGGTCTGATGAAACAACTCGGATAGTAGTTTTATCTATATATTCTGTAGTCTGACGCTTACCATTGATAATGACCACCGAATAAGGAGTAAAATTTTCTCCCGTTACAGTAAGTCCGAGATCATTATAAACAGCATCATTTATAACTATCTTATACTTACTTAATCCCATGGTCATATCTACTCTCTTATATTCTGGAATATAATCATAGATATATTTCTCACCATAAAGCATATCATACTGCAGGAATTGCATAGCATAATCATAATCTGAAGTATCATCTTCATGATAAAGCTTCTGATGCATTAATTCTGCAACTCCCTTACGTTTTCTCATAAGAGAAAGAAGTCTGTCAGGGAATTCATAAGCTGTCAGATCTTTATCATTTCCTTTTTTAGTAATACCAATATTATTAATTATCACATATTCTGTCTGATCATCATTTCCAACGCTTATCTCTCCATCAGAGAATGTAAGAGCCGGAATATGATCTCCATAAAGCACCAGCACATAAGGACGACCTCTGTCATCGAGGCGCTGTTTTAGTTCAGCAATATCCTGATCCATCTCATAAGTCTGATTTACAAAATAACCAAACTGATTCGTGAGTTCAGGATCCCCATCATCTCGAGTAAGCTTTACATGTTCTTCGCATTTAAGCTCATCCTTAGGATATCTTCCATGTCCCTGAACTGATACACAGAAGATAAAATCCTTGGTTCTTGTAGAATCCAGAGTCTTCATTATCTCTGAAACAAGCACTTCATCCTTAGCCCATCCTGTTTCAGTAAATGTTGGATCTATCATATATTCAAGGGAAGTAAATGAATCGAATCCCATATTGGCATAAGTCTCATCTCTCGAATAGAATTTTGCCTTATTATTATGCATCGCATGAGTTGCATAACCATAATCTGAAAATATATATGCAAGAGATTCTATCGGTGTAGAAGTAAGCACCGTCTTATAAGGATATTCACCTGCACCAAAGATCTTAGACTTCATACCTGTAAGCATCTCAAATTCAGTATTTGCAGTTCCAGAACCTACAGCAGGAACTGTAAGATAACCTGATGGATATTCCTCTTTAAACTTATTAAAGTTTGCAATAGGATCTATGTCAGTATGCATATCATTTGTACGGTTAATATCAAAGAAAGATTCCAACTGGATGATTATCACATCCGGCCTTTGAGTAACAGGGATACTCTGATCATTATCAACAATCTTTGAATATAATTCCCTGGCTGTATCCTCGTTATAATTATCAGGCTTTGATACCCCGTTATCGATGATACTATTTGTAAAACAATATACAAAACCATAATCACTATATGCAGAAGGAAGATTTGCAAATGCATCTGAAATAAGCTTTGTCTTGATTCCAAGGATAGTCATAACATAAACCGCAAGGAATGAAACAAGACATACAATAACATTTGCAATAAAATGTATATTTCCTTTCTTAACCTTTGGTATCTTAATGAATGCGATCACAATAAGTACAACAGCAAGTCCTAATGCAACAAATAATAGTATCTGCTGAAATGGATTAAAATAAATGTCCAGCATACTGAACACATCCGATACCATCAAAAGATCGATAGCTGAGAAAGGAGTGATCCTGTATCCAAGAACAACAAAGTTTGTTATTCCAGCTGTGATCCATAAAACAGAAATAAGAGCTAAAAGGAATGCTCTCTTTCTGAATAACAATCCTACAGTAAGAGTGAAAAAGATTATAAGAAAGTTATATAAAAAAACCAATGGAGAATTGATAACAAAAAGTCCCGCCGCTATAAGAGACCTTCTGCTAAGGGCCTCTAAAGCAAATTCCATTACAAGGCCCCATACTGCACAGAAAATAAACCAGAATGAAGCAGGTTTCTTATATGACTCTTTTATCTTATGGTTAACCTTTTTAAATATTGTCTTCTTTTTAGGGTTTTTTTCTTCCACCTTTATTTCTTCTGACATCTTCAACCAAACCTTCCTATATGCGAAAAAAGGGACTAATTAATTAGTCCCTTTTCCTAAGTGAAGAGCGCGAGACGGGAATCGAACCCGCGACCTTCTCCTTGGCAAGGAGACGCTCCACCGCTGAGCCACTCGCGCTTAACTTTTTGTTGTTGTCCTCAGTGCTTCTCGCTGACGACAAAATGAATATTATCACAACTCTATATATGTGTCAACACAAATTTTCATTTTTTTTTACAATTTTTTCTCACCCTTTAAAAAACGGCTTAAACCCGTGATTTTTCGGGGTCTATCAACCTTGAAAAATATTCTTTTTTTATCATCTCAATTTCATTTTCATTAAAAATTTTATATAACTCTTCTACAATTTCAGAAGAAATTTTTATCCTTGGAACATCACTTATATTTAAGAAACCGATCACATCTTTATATTCATCCGGAACATCAAATTCTGTTATATTGATCCCTATCCCTATTATCACAGTAGAGATCATTTTGCTTTCAAGATCTGATATAGCCTCAGTTAATATTCCTGCCACCTTCTTATTCTTATAGAAGATATCATTGACCCATTTAAGACCCACTTCATCCCTGATATATCTTTCTATAACTCTTTTAACGGCTACTGCTGCATAGATAGTTATAATATCTGCCTCATCCTGGTAAAGCTCCTTAGAAAAGATCAGGGACATATATATTCCTTTTCCTTTCTCAGACAGAAATGACTTTCCTCCTCTTCCTCTTCCCCTGGTCTGACCATCAGAAATAATGAGGCAAGGGGCCACATTCTCATCATTTGCAAGAAGTCGCTTTGCCTCATTATTAGTAGAATCTAATGAATCATATGTAATGATATTAATATCCTTTAATTCTTCCGGAAGGAAGTTTCTTATTCCTTCCTCTGATATCACATCCGAATTATTTGGGATATAATATCCTAAAGTTCTATGGCTTTCTATATTATAGCCTGCATTTTTCAGGGAATTGATCGCCTTCCAGACAGCATTCCTTGATACTTTAAATTTATCTGCCATATCCTGACCAGATATAGCTTTGCCCCTGTTCTGCTCTAATTCCCTTAAAATATCATCTTTAAGCATCGCCAAATACCTTTGATCTTATAATTTATTTGTCTAAATCTCTGTCAGGAAGAAGAGCCAACTCTTCTTTAATTGTACGAAGAACGATATGAGTCTCTGTCTTTTCTACACCCTCATATCCCTTGATATCCTTATATGCATTATCAAGGCCTTCAGTAGTATCTGTAACGATACGAAGGACAAAATCAAATTCACCTGTCTGATAGTAGCATGAAGCAATACTGTTGTTGTCCTGAACTAACTTAACAAATCCTTCGTAATAATCAGGATGCTTAAGTGAAACTTCCATAAGAGCAACCATATTGTTTCCTAATTTTTTCTGATCGATATCAATTGTATATCCCTTAATAAGTCCAGATGTTTCAAGTTTATGGATTCTTTCAATTACAGCTGATACAGAAAGATTGATCTCCTCACTAATGGAAGATGCTGTAAGTCTCGCATTACCTTTAAGACATTTAAGTATCTTCATATCGATATTATCCATTTTTAATCCTCCAAATTCCATTTAAAAACCGGTAAAGAAATATTTACCGGTTTAAATAATTAAAATAATATATTGCTTTTTGTCTTGAGCAGTTTACCGCCTGCGACAATGTTAAGAACTCCCAATGTGATTCCAAACACAATAAGAAGAATGCCGATCACAATATTGTATGAGCCAGCGCCCTTCATAACCTTATATACTCTCTCCATAATTTATACCTTATCCTTTCAGAAAATTAAGCACCATACTGCTCATAATACGCATCAATTCGGCCTTTTATTTCATCATCAATGATAACCTTGCCATTATATGGCTTATTATAAAGATGCTCAACAACCTCAGCCATAGTAACTATTGCTGTAGTCTTAAGACCATAATTCTCTTCTATCTCTGTAAGAGCACTCTTCTTCTCACCACGCTCCATACGATCTACAGAAACGCAAAGTCCAAGAACAGATACATTACCCTGAGCTTTGATTATAGGAAGTGTCTCTTTAATTGATGTTCCTGCTGTAGTTACATCTTCAATGATTATAACCTTATCATTATCAGAAATAGGACTTCCAAGAAGGATACCTGTATCACCATGATCCTTAACTTCCTTACGGTTTGAACAATATTTAATATCTTTTCCGTATTCTTCACTGATAGCCATAGTTGTGGCAACTGTAAGAGGAATACCCTTATATGCTGGTCCGAAAAGAATATCAAAATCAAGACCAAACTTCTCATTTATAGCCTTTGCATAATACTTACCAAGTCTTGCAAGCTGTGAACCACTTCTGTAAAAACCTGTATTTACAAAGAAAGGTGTCTTTCTTCCACTTTTAGTAACAAAGTCACCGAATTTAAGTACATTGCAATCAATCATAAATTCAATGAATTCTTCTTTATAACGTTCCATCTCTAGCGAGTCCTCCTGAATTACTCAAAATGAAGCGCATTAAAAAACATTAATGCGCTTCTTCATTTTATCATAAATGTAAAAACTATTCAATATACCAACCCTAAGGCAAACTATTACACCTTTTAGTGATTCAAGCAAAAAACTTTCAAAAACTGTCTTTTTATATTCTGGTTTCGCCCATCATTTTCTGGATCCTGTCCAGAATAGCCGCTGAGCAATCCATTTTAGACATAATAGGAAGCTTTTCAAGTCCATCCCTGGTTATAACTGTGATGACATTTGTATCCACCTTATAACCTGCTCCAGGTTCAGTAAGAAGATTGGCACAGATCATATCACAATTCTTTTTACTAAGCTTCTCTGATGAATTCTCTATAAGGTCTCTTGTTTCCATTGAAAAACCACAGATAAACTGCCCAGCTTTTTTATGTTCTCCCAAATACTTAAGTATATCTTTTGTCCTCTTAAGTTCGATAGATGAATCTCCATCCTTTTTCTTTATCTTATTATCTGCCACTACAGCAGGTGTATAGTCAGCCACAGCCGCTGCCATAATAACAATATCAGCATCTTCGCTTTCTTTTGTTACTGCATTAAACATATCTTCTGCAGATTTCACCATTACACCTTTTACATTGTCCACCATAGGGATACTTACAGGACCTGAAACAAGAGTTACATCAGCCCCCTTCATTCTTGCTACTCTGGCAAGACTGTAACCCATTTTACCTGATGAATGATTTGTAATAAATCTCACAGGATCAAATGATTCTTCTGTAGGACCGGCAGATACCACCACCTTCTTACCCTTAAGTGTTTTTTCATAAGCAATTGCATCAAGAACCTGTTCTACAAGGTATTCTTCCTTAGGAAGTTTTCCTTTTCCATCATAGCCACATGCCAAATGGCCTTCTGTCGGCTCAATTATCGAATATCCAAACCTCTTAAGCTTACTTATATTGTCCTGAACAATCTTATTTTCATACATATAAACATTCATGGATGGACATATAAGCACTGGACATCTGGCAGGAAGAACTGCTGTTGTAAGCATATCATCAGCAATACCATTTGCGATCTTACCAACCACATCTGCAGAACAAGGCGCTATAAGGATACAATCTGCGGATGTTCCAAGTTCTATATGAGGAACTATAGTCTTATCCTCATATTCATCAAATACATCTACAAATACCTTATTTTTTGTAAGGATCTCTAAAGTCTCTGCAGTAATAAACTTAGTAGCATTACGTGTCATAATCACATGTACATCTGCCCCCTGCTTTACAAGGAGGCTGGCAGTATTTGCCATTTTATAGGCTGCAATACTACCTGTTATTCCAAGTAAAATATTCTTTCCTTTAAGCATTTGTCACCTCGTTAATGATATTTACTGTTTAAGTTCAATATAAGTGATGATAAGTTCTTTGGTAGTATCGTAATCTTCATCATTTACGCTCTTTACCAATACTTCAACAAATTCGTTATCATCTCCCTGATATTCATGAGAAGCAATATCTTTTACTATCTCTCTCACTTTATCAAAATCTTTACCATCTACTGCTAATTGAATATTTGTAAGTTTATCCAGACTGACTATTGCTGATGGTTTTTCAACTTTACTAATTACTTCACCTGCTACGTCTTCTGTGCTTACATCTTCTTCCTTCTTTTCTTGTGTTGTAAGGATCTCAGTTCTGTCAGATACAGCTCTTGACGCATATTCCTCATCAGATGTACCCTGTTTTGAATCAACGAAATCAAGGTAATCACCTACTATATCCTGAGTTTCTTCAAGCTTCTTACAAAGTCTGTCAAGATTATCTCTTACATAATTTCTATTACCGATATTTATAGCCGCATTTATCATGGTTATCTCTTTATAAAGATCTGAAGCACCAATGTTCTGGGCAGAAGTTCTTATATTATGTATCCTGTTTCTAAATGCTCTGTAATTCTCAGTAAATTTCTCTTTTAATTCGTCTGTTATAGTAAGATTCTGATTATAATATGTATCAAGGATCTTATTATAAACATCAATATTTCCACCAATCTTTTCAAGAGTACCAACTACATCGATATACTGTTGAAGAGTATTTAATCCTTCACTATATCTGGACTCACTCATATACTGAACAATATCGTTGGATTTATATTTTATCATAGATGATGGAAGAGTCTTTACTATAACTGTTGCCAGACTTACGATATCCAGAGGCTTAACTATAACTTCATTAAATCCATTTCTCTTTAATTCTTCAGTTGTTTCGCCTATAGCATCGACACTCATAGCAATAACCGGCACGGTTCTTGCATTATCCTTAACAATTTCTCTTATCTCTCTTAAGGCATCAAGCCCATTCATTACAGGCATTTCAGCATCCATGAAAATGACATCATATTCATTATTCATGACCATATCAATGGCATTTATTCCGCTGCCTGCAATGTCGACCTTCATCTCCATCTGTTTTAATACACCTACTGCAACAGATCTGCTGAGATCATCATCGTCAACAATAAGAGCATTTACATCAGGAGTTATCATCTTAGATGCTTCTTCCTTAGATATTCTTTCGATAGAATTAATATCTACAGATCCTGTTACAACTTCTTCCTCAGGCTTAGACTGTAACAGAGAAATTGTAAATGTAGATCCGGCACCATAAGTAGAATCTACTTCAATCTGACCATTCATTACTTCACAAAGTTTTTTAGCTATAGCAAGATTGATATTTCCACTGCCCTTTTTCTTCTTATTCTCTCCAAGGGAATAAGCTTCAAATATAGTATCTATCTGATCTGCCTGAATACCTATACCGGTATCAGAGATACTAAATACAAGATTCTGTACCACTTCATTCTTATCCTTGATCTCATAACAGTCAACGGATAACGTGATTGTTCCTTCTTTCGTATACTTAGAAGCATTATCCATTATTATCTGAAGAAGTGTCTTGATTTTTTCAAAATCACCTACAAGGATATCTGGAATCTGATCACCTAAATCCACAAGGAACCTTACAGGCCGTCCCTCCAGCTGATTAATTATATTATCACTTATATCACACACAAGAGTTGTAATTGAATAAGGTGCATTATTAGGTTTAACACGTCCTGCTTCAAGTCTTGCAAGCTGTATGGTCTCATCAACTCTATAAAGGATATTCTGACTGGTGGTAATGATATTTTGAATCTCTTCATCCTCATCACTGTCATGTCTGTGATTCTTTCTTAAGCTTTCTGCTAAAGTGATGATGGCATTTACCGGAATCTTGATTTCATTACTCATATTAGCAAGGAAGTCTGTTTTTGCAGTATTAGATTTAACCGCATCCTCATGCTCTTTGGATAATTTCTCAATCTCCTGATTCTGACCTGCATATCTTCTCTGAAACCTTATAAGAGAAACGGACGCCGCAAACATAAGGCCAATAATGATAATCATTCCAATGATCTTAACTATCTTTGTTTCAAAAAAACCAAATTCCTTATATATCTCAAAGGTAATGGTCTTTTCACTTTCTATTCCATCTCCATTTTTAGCAGTAACCGTAAATGTATAATTACCGCCATCAAGGTTGGTATAAACTGCCTGAAATGCATCCGTACCTTTTATAGTTGTCTCCTGACTGTCAAATCCATCCAGTTTATATGTAGCCTTTATATTATCTCTGTTGGTATATGAAAGAACCGAAAATGATATAGCTACTCTTTGAGTTTTCGCAGGTATCCTTATACTTCCACCAATCTGATCAAAATAATAAATTTTGTCATCAATATCCACCTCTGAAATAGTAAGACGTGGAGATATATTATTAATTCTCAGATCCGAGTTGTCCAACATTACAATACCATCATTTGTACAGATATAGATTCTATGACTTTCATCAATTATAGATTTAGAATTAATTGTTATTTTCTTTCTAAGTCCATCACTCTGAGAAAAATATCTGTCCTGCAATGCTTCAGCGCTTATTAGTCTGCTTTCAGTAGTCTTAAGAACGCCCTTTGAACCTATGATATAAATAAACTGTGTGTCATCTACCTTATCTATAAGAATGTCATAAATATTATTTGAAAAATCAATATTAGATATAGCTCTTATAGAATCATTATAAAGAGAAAGGCCATTATCCGTACCTATGTATACACCCTGTTCTCCCTTTTTAAAACAGGTGATAACATTTGAAGTAAGGCCATCTTTATCTGTATAATTTATAACCTTATCCCCATCTATGATATAAAGACCGCCGCCATCAGACCCAGCAAATATACAGCCCTCTTCATCTTCATAAAGAGATGTGATATTTGAATATACAACCCCTTCCTGATATGAATAATTCTTGACAGACTTTCCTTCAGGAGAAATGATACAAATTCCCTCTTCTGTACCTATTGCAATATTTCCATTAGAAAGTTCCATGGCGCAGTTAATGAGATTTGAAGGAAGCCCTGCTGATCTTCCGTAACTACTTATCTTTCCATCCTTTTTATATTCAACAATACCATAACGTCTTGAAGTGGAAATCCAGATATTCCCCTTACTATCCATAAAAAGATTCTTTATGGCTGTACCCTTAAGATAATCAGTTAACTCATTACTAATCTGCTGATTAGTAATATTAAGTATCTGAAGACCTTCATCAGTTCCGATATACTTATTACCTTTAATATTTAAGATACAGTTAGTTGGATAAGCAGGAATATTATACTTAATGCTTAAATCTGTAAACTTACTGCTTCCAAGAAGAAGGATTCCATATCTATTGGATGTAAACCAGAGATTTCCTTCATAATCCTTCATCATTGAAGAAATATAAGTATCGATACTGGTTCCAGGGATACTATTAAACTTAAATCTTCTGTCAAAATATCCTATACCATTTTCCGCAAGAACAAATAATCTTCCCTCACCATCAGGATATATAGAATTAATACCGTCTTTTTCCCCGTTGTGCTGATCTGCCTTTTTCAGATTCTTCATTACAAGGATAGTTGATCCGGTTGTACCTATATAAATATTATTCTCATCCGAAGAAATACAGGATAACTCGTCATTAGTAAATTCTGAAGAAGCTACCTCATTTAAAGTATCTTCACTATCAATGGTAAAGATGGTATTTCCGTTATAGATTCCCCATACCTTATCATCGTACACAGCTAGTTCTTTTATATTATGTGAAGCGAGACTTTCAATCCGTGTTAATGTAGCTGTATCAGGATTTGCAACATATACTCCATATGCTGTAGCCACATAAATCCTGCCATCTGATCCACAGGTAACATCATTAACGCATTTAACCCCGTTATAATAGTCATTGTCAAAATGTGTTATGGAACTTCCTTCAATAAAGAAAAGTCCATAATTGTTGGTAGACACCCAGAGTCTGCCACTCTCATCCTGGTAAAGATCATTAATAAAATATATATCATCCTTCTCTGTTTCCCAGAGATTATAAGTCATAAATTCTTTACCATTGTATCTATAAAGACCACCATCAGTACCAATCCATATATAACCTGACTTAGTCTGATATATACAGTTTACTTCAGTACTATCTAATCCATTTTCCTGATTATACACGGTCTGACAATAGGTTGATAAAAATCCTGCCCCTTCATCATCAGCCGCAAATATATCTGATCCATTAAACGGCAAAAAGCATGCCATAAGGCATGCTAATGCTGTTATAAATACAGTAATTCTATATAATGTTTTAGATGTATTTTTTTTCATACATTTAACCCGTTATTTGTAATTTACTGAATCTCTCTAAGGAAAGCTTCATATCCTTTCTTTGCTTCATAAATATCCGCTTTTGAAGTTACTTCCCAAGGTGAATGCATTGAAAGAACTGCAACACCGCAATCAATAACCTGCATATCATAAAGTGCAAGGATATAAGCTATTGTTCCGCCACCACCTACATCTACTTTACCAAGTTCAGCAGTCTGGTAGTTAACATTATTATTCTTCATGATTCCGCGGATCTTACCAATATATTCAGCATTTGAATCATTTGAACCAGATTTACCGCGAGCTCCTGTGAATTTATTAAATACCATACCTCTTCCAAGGAAAGATGCATTCTTCTTCTCAAAATTAGAAGCATAAAGTGGATCAAAGCCCGCACTAACATCACTTGAAAGCATAAATGAATTAGCAAGACATCTTCTTAAACGAAGGTCTCCTTCTTCACCATTAAGGCTAAGAATCTCAGCTACTACATTTTCAAAGAATTTAGACTGCATACCAGTTGCACCAACTGAACCAATCTCTTCTTTATCTGTAAGAAGTGTACAGGTTGTTCTTTCTACATCATCTACGTTAAGCATAGCTACAAGTGATGTATATGCACATACTCTGTCATCCTGTCCATAACCAAGGATCATAGACTTATCAATACCACAGTCACGAGCCTTTCCGGCAGGAACTATCTCTAATTCAGCTGAGATAAAGTCTTCTTCTTCAATATCGTATTTCTCTTTAAGAATATTTAAAAGATGCTTTGTAACAAGATCCTTCTCTTTCTTTTCATTTTCTCCAAGCTTTATAGGTCTTGAACCGATAAGAAGATCTAAATCTTCACCTTCAACTGCATTTGAAGCCTTCTTTGCCATCTGGTTCTGTGCAAGATGGATAAGGATATCTGTAATAACAAAAGCTGGATCATTATCATCTTCACCGATGACGATATCTACTAAAGTACCATCTGCCTTTGCTACAACACCATGGATTGCCATAGGAAGAGTAACCCACTGGTATTTCTTAACACCACCATAATAATGAGTATCAAGATAAGCAAGGTCGTCAGACTCATAAAGAGGATTCTGTTTTACATCAAGTCTAGGAGAGTCAATATGTGCTCCAAGAATATTAAGACCTTCTTCTAATGGCTTCTTACCAATATTAAAGAGAGCAACTGTCTTTGCCATATTTACAGCATATAACTTATCGCCTGGCTTAAGACTTCTGTTTTCTTTGATGGCATCATTTAAATCAATATATCCCGCCTTTTTTGCCATCTCTACAATATACTTTGTTCCTTCTCTTTCAGTCTTACCTTTATCAAGGTATTCCTTATATCCTTCTGATAATTTTTCAATTTCTGAAAGATCTGACTCATCATATGTGAGCCAAGCATTAACTCGTTCCATATATTCTCCTTTGGAATAATTTATTTTATTTGCAAAGATCTGCCACTACTTCTTTTATTATAGCAACAGCCTTATCACAATCTTCTTTTGATGCAATAAGTGGTGGTACCATACGGATAACTGTAGGTCTTACAGCTGTCATAAGAAGATGCTTGTCAGCAGCATTATGCTTTATATCAAAAGCAATAGGCTGATCAAATTCAACTCCTGTAAGAAGACCCAATCCACGAATTTCCTTAACATGAGGTAATTCTTTTAACTGTTCTCTAAAATATGCACCAACTTCTTTTGCATTTTTATCAAGCTTATTATCAATGATATCACTGATTTCTGCGAAAGCCGCTGCACAACATACCGGATTTCCACCAAAGGTTGTACCATGAGCACCCGGCCCAAATGTCTGCATAAGTTTTTCAGTGGTACACATTGCACCTATAGGCATACCGCCACCCATAGCTTTTGCCATAGATACCACATCCGGCTTAACACCGTACTCCATATAAGCCATAAGACTTCCTGTTCTTCCCCAGCCAGTCTGTACCTCATCGAAAAGAAGAAGCATATTCTTTCTATCACAAAGATCACGAAGTCCCTGAAGGAATTCTTTAGTTGCAGGATATACACCACCTTCGCCCTGAACTGGCTCTACCATTACAGCAATGGTATCTTCATCACAGGCATCTTCAAATGACTTTAAGTCATTAAAATCAGCATATGTAAACCCTGGAACAAATGGAGCAAATCCCTTTTGTATAGCTGAATCAGGCTGACCAGTTGCTGCAAGTGTAGCAAGTGTTCTGCCATGGAATGAATTACGGGCTGTTACTATCTTATATCTATCAGGGCCAAAATTATCTACGCCATATTTACGAGCAAGTTTAATCATTGCTTCATTTGCTTCAGCTCCTGAATTCTGGAACTGGATCTTATCCATTCCAATAGATTCACAAACAAGCTTTGCAAGCATGATCTGAGGTATTGTATAACAATAATTTGAGCTGTGGAGAAGAGTACGAGCCTGATCAATAATGGCATCTACAACGCGCTCACTGCAATGACCACCGGCATTAACTGCAATACCTCCCATAAAATCAAGGTATCCATCACCATTTTCATCATAAATATACATGTCTTTACCAGATTCAGCGATAAAATCAAATCTCTTAAACTGTTCATTCATGTACTTTTCACAAGTTGCAACCATCTCATCTTTTGTCATATTAAAATCATTTAACTTCATATACTGCCTCGATTCTTTTAAACAAACACGTAATACCTGGTTAATAAGCTCAACTAAGCATTAATCATATCACAAAATCATTGTAAGCGCTATTCTCTTCTTCTTCATATCTACAGAAAGCACCTTAACCTCTACTATATCTCCAACAGATACCACCTCAAGAGGATGCTTTATAAACTTTTTATTTGTGAGCTGAGAAATGTGTACAAGTCCATCCTGGTGAACTCCTATATCTACAAAAGCGCCGAAATCTATAACATTTCTTACAGTCCCTTTAAGGATCATACCTTCTTTAAGATCTTTCATATCAAGCACATCCTTACGAAGAACCGGAGTTGGCATATCTTCTCTAGGATCACGTCCCGGTCTCTGGATCTCTTTAATGATATCTTCAAGAGTAGGAACACCAACACCCAGCTTTTCAGCAGTTTTCTTATAATCATTAATAAAGATTACTCCTGCTTCTTTTCCTTCATTTACGTCCTTAAGGTTATATTTTGCTTCTTCCATGATTTTTAAAGCTGCGTCATAACTTTCAGGATGAACCCCTGTATTATCAAGAGGATTCTTACCATTTCTAATTCTAAGGAAACCAGCACACTGCTCATAAGCTTTAGGCCCAAGTTTAGCAACCTTAAGCAGCTGTTTTCTCTCAGTAAAGCTTCCGTTTTCTTCTCTATAAGCAACAATATTCTTTGCTATAGCTTTACTTACACCTGAAATATATTCAAGAAGTGAAGCTGATGCGGTATTAAGATTGACACCTACACTATTAACGCAATCTTCAACCACTCCCTTAAGAGCTTCCTTTAACTTCTTCTGGTTCATATCATGCTGA
>DFFQ01000210.1 GCA_002371025.1 Lachnospiraceae bacterium UBA3772
TTTTTCTTCATTCAAAATTCCTCCTCGAGATTATTTTTATATTAATAAAATCGCCTTACCTGGCAGGGCATAATACCCCGTCAAGTAAGGCGGTTATTCATCACGAATATATGTTGTTTTATACGAAAGAAGGGCGCAGTTAATCGATGCGATGCGATTAGATTAAACGTGTACGATTTCCGCATAGTTGTCAAGTCCCCCTTTTCTATATTTTTCTTATTAATTCTGCTACTCTAAATCTTGTAAATCAATCAAAGTTTCACAAAAATTACAGTACAAGTGTATCAAATTTTAGACAATTTTTCAATGAATCGTACTGTGATTTTTATATGAATTATATCTTCCTTCAGCTCTGAGACAGCTACATTAATAGATGTTCTATTTACCTCCGTTTTGAATCATGCATTTAAGTTTGCAGTTTTCCCAAAGAGGTATCTTACAGATAATCCAATGCAGCATGTCACTCGCCATAACAGGAATGATACCGCTAATATCTTCGAGGAAAGTGTATCTCCTAATGAATCAGCCACTTACCTGACATACGAGAAGTTCACTGAACTTATTGAGTATCTTAAGAAGCACCACCCTTCTATAGTTCTCCCGGTACAGATATAATATTTTACCGGTCTGAAACTTGGAGAAGTGTGTGGGCTCACATGGCAGGACATCAATCTGGATGAACAATATCTCACTGTAAAGAGAAGCATTTCCTACAAATCAGTGAGACGTAAATTTGAGATAGACCTTGCATGTACCAAGGACGATGGTTCCCACTTAACAAACAGTGATATAGACTGTGCTTGCAGAAGGGCTTCAAAGAAAATCCCTACCCCTATATAAAAACTTTCCCTTGAAAAATTCCCATAAGGGAAAATACAAGGGAAAATGATATAATTTGATAACTGAAAGCGCCTATAAACGGCTAAATTTAAGGCAATTCTTGGAATCAGTTTATTATATTACAGATTTTATCTTTATTATCTATTTTTTATGAAGATTCTCAAAAATGGATTAATCTGTACTGTCACCATGTGGCATCTCTTTAAAATATCCCTGTCTTCTTAAAGTCATAGCTAATTACCCTCTCTTTTAATCCACTCCATTAACACATCCACTATATACTCCTGCTCTTTCTTATTTAATTTTTTCCCTGCAGGGATATTATGCCATTTTTCAAGACAGGATCTGCAGCAGCAGGCTGTGGCATGCTGCGCTTTAAATATCGGATGTCCCTTCATCGGCGTCTGCTTTCCATCATTTTCAGGATTCTCAGGTGAAAGTCTTTTTGCCACAAAATCCGCTGCATGACTTTTTATAAGCTCTATCCCCTTATCCTCTATATATTTTCTATCACTTTCCGACAAATGAAACCTGCTTCGGAATGAGGATTTACTTAATCTAAAAAATAATGCTTCTCTATCAGGAAGCTGGTAAGAAATCTTATCTGCCATTCCCATACCTGGAACATAACTATAGCCTGACTGTTTCGCCTGACTCATCTGATATTTTCGATCAACATGATAAGTCTTTCCATTTAGTAAAAATAAAGCTCCGGTCTGTTTAAAAGTAAATGGAACCTTTGCTCTTATACACTCACGTCTTACTTCCTTAATCCAGTTAAAATCAAGTGGTCTTACGTTATTTCCAGATTCACCGCCACAAGTAACGTGTTCTATAAGTCCAGTCAGAAGATACTTTTCTATATTTATTTCTTCAAGCATCGGCTCTGAAATGATTTCTTTATGTTTTATGGGAAGCTTTAGAAATATCGGAAGTCTATAGTCAGCTCTGTCCTGATTCTCGCAGGTACAGGAAATAGTAACATTTTCCCAGCCATCCCCCCAGTCAAATGGGACGCATTCCATAAAACGATGGATTCTTTTTGTAATGATATGAAAATGAAGGTCCTGTCTCACTCTGATCATATCCCAGCAATCCTGCCTCCATAAGTCAGCTTCCTCAATAAAAAAATCCGAGGTCATACAAGTAAAGACCACACCATCTTCTGGTGTGATCTTATATTTTTTCTCTCTATTTTTCTTAAAAGGCAGATTAAAGTCATTTGTTTTTGTGATGATTGAAGCATCCTTACCTATGCTCTCGTCCCGTCTGTAAACATAACAGTTCATGCATCCGGGACTTATCTTAAGGCAGCCATGCCAGGGATTCCAGATTGTCACTTTTCTAATTCCTTATTTAATCTTTCTATATCATCAATAATGTTTCCAATATAGTCAATTGTATCAAGTAATGCAGCGTCACTTGTCACATCAACTCCTGCCATCTTTGCGAATTCTACTGGAGTTACTGTAGCCCCTGCAGCAAGAGTCTTCTTCCAGTCATCAACAGCAGGCTGACCTTCTTTTCTTATTCTCTTCATTACCTCTGTTGCAACTGTAAGGCTGGCGCTGTAACTGTAAGAATAAAGTCCCATGTAATAATGTGGCTGGCGCATCCAGGTAAGCTCGCATCCGTCAGTAAGTTCGATCTCATCGCCCCAGAATTTCTTTAATACATTTTTGTAGATTTCATTTAAGGTATCAGCAGGAATTCCTTCACCCTTATCAACTAATTTATAGACTTCTCTCTGGTAAGCCGCCTCAAGAAGGTGAGTTACAAAATTGTGATAATAAGTATTTGAGATCTGTGCTGAAAGTACCCATCTTAAGAAGCGCTTATCATCCTTATACTTTTCTTTTAAATACTCAGCCATGAAAAGTTCATTTATTGTTGATGGTGCTTCAACTACATACTGTGAAACGTCTACGTCAAAGGCGCTGCAGGATGCATTGCAGGCTTTAAAATGACCCGCATGTCCAAGTTCATGAGCTAATGTAAATACATCGCTCATTCTGTCATTCCATGAAAGAAGGATGTATGAACCTTTCTGATATGGGCTGGCACAGAATCCACCTGTAGATTTTCCGATATTCTGAGCGAAGTCGATCCATCTTTCTCTATAAGCTTCCTCTAACATTTCTATGTATTCAGATCCCATGATCTTAAGACCATCTAAGATATATTTTTTTGATTCTTCAATAGTTACCTTAGGGTCATATTCCGGATCCAGAGCTATCTTTAAATCTGCATATGTCATCTTATCAAGTCCATTTGCTTCCTTAAGAAGGCGGGCATATTTTCTCATATGAGGCGCCAACTTTTCCATGATAAGGTCGATCTGTCTATCATACATTTCTCTTGTAACTTTCTGCCCGAAAAGGAGATAGTCAAATACGCTGTCAAATTTACGAAGCTCAGAATTGATCTTTTCTGTACGAACATGCGCTCCATATACTGTTGCTGTAGTATACATATATTCTCTTAACTTCTCAGAGAATGCTTTAAATGCAGCGCGGCGGACTTCTGTATCTTTCTCATATTCATAATTATCTTCAAATAAAGAATATCCAAGAGGATACTTTTTGCCGTTAACTTCAAAGTCATCAAAATGCATATCAGCTAACTTGCTTGTCTCATAGATATTATAAGGCGCCCGAAATGCCTCTCTTAACGCCTCCATAGCAGCTTCTGTTTCAGGACTGAGACGATGAGGTTTCTCACGCTCTATATTCTGGAGATGACATTTACCAACAGTTGCTGTCTTTATTGCCTCATTTATCAACATTTCCGGAGCATCTGCCAGCTCACTGTCGATAAATGAAAGTCTGCTGTTAGCCATTGCAAATGTAGACATGGCAAGTGCTTCTTCTTTCTTTGCTTCGCCATTTGTATAGTCTACAGCTACATTTAAATTCGTATAATTAATAAGATGCTCAGCCATAATGAGCCACTGGTTGTATTTTTCAAGGCATTCATTAATTTTATCGGCATCGGTAAGCTTTCCCTTATAATCTGCCTCTATCTCATCTGTAAGTTTTTTAAACTTTTCTAAATTTGCTTTTAAATCCTCTGAATCCTTGAAAATTCGGGATGTGTCCCATTTTAATTCCTCTGGGATTTCATTTCTTTTCTTAAGTGTTTCTGCCATGGTTTTAGTCTCCTTGTCACTTGTATTTTTACTGTTTTTTTTGCAGCTTAGCGGCTGGTTATTTTTCTGCTGTATATTTGCAGCTTAGCGGCTGGTTATTTTTCTGCTGTTTTTTTATATAACAAATTCAGCCACATTTCATCTTCTCTGCCTGGTCTTGCATCGCATGATTTCCACTTTTCTACTTCCTTAAGTTCTGAGAAATCTTTCATAAATTCAGCAAGACTTTCAAAAGTAAAATCTGTAAAATATCTTTCATTTCGCTCTCCCTCAAAATCACCGTATTTAAAGGATGCATAGATATAACCGCCAGGCTTTAGTGCTTTTATCATCTTATTAAATACTATTTTCAGCCGTTCTTTGGGAAGATGAAGTATAGAAGCGCAGGCCCAGATGCCGTCATACTTTTCTATTTCGCTCAGCTCTTCAAAAAGCATCTGTCTTACCTTTATCCCGGTATTTCTGCTGGCTATCACACAAAGTTCTTTTGATCCATCTATTGCATCCACCTTAAAACCCTTATCTATAAAGGCTTTGGTATCTCTTCCTGCTCCACAGCCAAAATCAAGGATATAAGCCTTGTCAGGAAGTAAAGACATAAATTTATTCTGAACTTCATTAAAATCAACTTTTAATGTGTTTTCTGCAAAAACAGATGCATTTTCATCATAATATTTAAGTGTATTTGTCATTTTGATTTCCTATATTTTTTCTTTGCAACAATCGGCAAATGAATTACTATCCTTATTCTTGGTTGACATAAAACTGGACCACTGTCTCCGGGACTTAAGGTCCATTTCCGGGACTTAAGGTCCATTTCCGGGACTTAAGGTCCATTTTTATAATATTACATTTTTCTTTTTTTGTCGTCTGTTTATTTACAATAGAAAAAGGAATTGTTTTTTTAGGTTTTAACATCTGGTCAAATACAACATGTTCTCTTTTTTTCTTTCCCATAGACCCTCCATTTTCCCAACTTATTTTATCACGCCTTGCTTCATTTCCAGCTGTTTTTGTTACCTTTTTATGCGCTTATTGTGCTGGAATTTTAATTCATTACACCAGTCTTTATATTCACTTTACTGTGCTGGAATTTTAGCTCATTCCGCCTGCCTTGTAGTTATAAATTGGCTTTATTATCTTATCGATCCTTATGGTATCCCTGATCACTTTTGCAATATCATCTATCTTTCTATATGCAAATGGGCTTTCGTCCAGCGTATCCTTATTGATACAGATTGAATGAATGCCTTCCATTGCCTTTTTAAACTCTGATACTGTGTGATGCTCTGCTACTTCTGATCTGCGGTAGATTCTTCCTGCTCCGTGTGGCGCAGAGTAATTCCATTCAGGATTTCCAAGTCCCGTTCCAAGGATTATCCCGTCACGCATATTGATAGGAATTATCACTCTCTCACCATCTTTTGCACTGATGGCACCTTTCCTTAGGAGCGGATCATTTCCAGAAAAATCCACATAATTATGAATTGAACAAAAAATGTCCTCAACCTTCCATTTCATCCCCTTTACAATAGATTCAATGATAGCTTCCCTGTTGATACGGGCGAAATCCTGGATTATCTCTAGATCATGAAGGTAGTCCTCCATAAGTTCCCCAGTAAGGCTGGTCATTTCATAAGAAGCATAACCCTGCTTTTTTCTTTGCATTTCCTTTTGCCCGGCACGTAGGTAATACTCCGCAACTTCTATCCCTAAATGCCTGCTTCCTGAGTGGACCGTCAGATAATAATTTCCTTCCTCGTCTTTATCAACTTCAATAAAATGATTCCCGCCCCCTAGAGTTCCTATGCTCAGCTTTGCTTTCGCTTCACTTATAGATTTTGCAGACTTAAGTTTCGAAAGGTCGATCCTATCTGCAAATTTATGCTCTTTTCTTTGTATTGCAGGGCCCACGGGAACATTTTCCCTGATAACACTGTCAAGCTGCTGAAACTGAAGGGCCTTTGACTTTATCTTTGCAATAGTCATTCCACAGCCGATATCAACTCCCACAAGGCTTGGGAGTATTACATCTTTCACAGTCATTGTAAATCCTATGGTTCCGACTTTTCCTGGGTGAACATCCGGCATAACACGTATCTTAGAGCCTTGTGCAACCGGATTATCACATATCATCTGAAGCTGTTTTCTTGCATATTCATCAAGGGAATAAAGCTCATTTTCAACTGTATAAACTTTTGCATTAGTATATTTTCCATATATTGTAATCATATCTTGTTTTTCTCACTTTCCTTTTTAGTTCCATTTGTCATGCCTGTCCTTATCTTTTTGTTTTTTTGCCTTAAATGACTCTTTTATTTTTTTAGTCTTTCGCGGCTGATATTTCGGACAGTTCTTACACTTCTTTAGATTTACTTTTACAAATCCTTTTTCGCAATCTGCATCCTTACAAATGTAATAAATGCAGGGTTCTGATCTATCTTTCATAATAATTCTTCTTTCTTTTTTTCCCCGGTGTATGATTTTAGGCATACAAAAAACACCCCTGGCGTGATTTTTAACCACGCAAAGAGGTGTCAGTCATCTCAATCAATATTAAAATAAAATCCCTTTAACTATTTCACGTTAATACTTAAGGACAACTGCTGCCTCTAACTCTGTTATTAAGTTATTTCGATTAATAATAATAAACATGTTGTCCTCCTTTTCATTCTGGATCAATAGTTACAAGAGACTCGTGCATGTCTCATTCCATAGCTGAATATATTATAAATAATTAAATCTGTCAACAGCTTAATCATTAGTTAACATAAAAATGAGCCATAGCCCCCGGGACTATGGCTCATTTTTATGTTAACCTAGTTTTCCAGGTCTACATAATATTTATCTTCTTTTTCTGGATCTAAGTAGATTCTTATTGAATCACCAGGGTTGTATCTTCCTGATGGATTACTAGAAAGATGCTGGCTCTTATATTTCTTTACGATCCCGCTGGATGGATCTGTATAACTGCAGATAATAACATATGGGTGAGAGCCATTTACCTCTATAAACATTTCCTGTTCGATGGAATCAACCACGCCGTATATGAGTCTTCCGGTATCTTTAAGCTTCTTTCTTCCGTCACCCTTAAGTCCTGCAATAAGAAGGATTGCTCCCACTGTTCCAAAGACTACGCCAAAGATAACTGGTAAGATAATATATAAAACCTCACCTTTTACTCTTACATTACGAGGCTTCTCTGGATTAACAAGAAGAGTTATCTCATCCCCTTCATTCATTGAGGATGAAAAATAATTAAGTCTTACATCATTATATTCTTTTCCGTCAAATTCAAATGATACAAAGGCGCTTCCATGTCTTTCCCCATCTGAGTCTCTGCTATATGAGATGTCAGTGATCACCGCCGTTACTTCCTTTGCTGTTTTATTGAACTTATTTACATTTACGCAAAGTATAGCAAGCACGATAAAAGATATAGCACCTAGCGCTGTAAAAATACCTCCAATAAGTTTTAATGCTGATGATGGTTTATTCATATCACCTATTTCTCCTTCTCACGTCATAATTTCATTTCAGAATGGATAATCCCTCTATCTAGTTAACATAAAAATGGACCACTGCCCCCGGGACCTAGGTCCATTTTTATGTTAACTTGTTGATCGAGTGATAATTTAGAGCTGCAAGGCCGCTATATACGGCTATTATTATAAGTGCTCCGATCTTAGCATTAAGGTAATAGCAAAATGCGCCGTATCCAGCTACAAGTGCCATTGTAGCAAACATATTAGGCAGAATATATACTGTAACTGCGGCGCTCTGCTTCACAACCTGTATCTCATTATCCCATTCATAATTCACATGTTTGAGTCCGCATCTTAGTCCATAAATACTAGAAAAAAACACCATGGATGTGATCATCAGTAATCCAAGGATAAATTCTACAAATGTTACCTTCAACGAGATAAGCCCCGTAATTACAGCAAACAAACCCGGCAGAAGATTCATATATAAGTTAAAAAGGACCTTGCCTTTATATATATCTTTTTTCTCTATTGGAAGGCTCTGTAAGATCCAGCTGCTCTTTCCTTCAAGCGATGGACTCGGCGCTGTGCTAGGTACCATTCCTACGAAAAAGTATACAATCACAGGCCATACCAGCTTAAATGGACTTATATCAAATGTCTCTCCTTTAGCCATAAGGTTTATCAATTTCTCAATTCCAATAAATGGAATCACGCAACCCACTAAAATACTCAAAACAAATCCCATTCCAATATTAACAGCACAGGTAGTGGATCCTGTGATCCTTTTAAATTCATTAAAACAAATGCTGTTAATGATATTTTTCTTTTTATAATTCGCGGATACATTTACATTTTTACGCTTTTTTCCAGCATTTTCAAGCAGAGAATTTATCTTTCTATAATTTATGCTGATGAGACTAACGCTGGCAACATAAATTACTAATGATACCCCGATAAGAAGCAGAGCTGCTTTAATATCATGCTTATTTACAGCCTCGCTGAACCATTTATTTGTAAAAAATAATTTAGATAAATTATCGATCTCACTCACTGCCTGACCCAACATTTCCTTACTATTATCGCTTTTAAAAACAAACTCCAGGATATTTCCTAGGAAGAATAAAGGAATAGTAACAAGAAATGTAAGGATTATCTGTATCATTTTTTTATGTTTTACTCTGGCTCCGACATTTGCCACAAGAACTCCCAGCAAAGCCGCAACGACTGTAGGAAAAAGCGGGATAAAAAATGTAAGTCCCATCCAGATTAAAATTGTTGTAAGGCTTGGCTTCACTGCGCCGATATAACCCAAAAGTATTGAAAATGACATCAATAATTCAAAAGGCAAAAGATCAATATACATAATGAAGAATCGCGCAGAAACAATAGCCTTTACTGAAAATGGTAAAGACATCAGCATATCATACTCTTTAAAAGAATAAAGATATCCATTTGCCTTAAATATGGTGAAAATAAGCGCCATGGTGCTGATAGCTGCTGCCACCATGGAAGGAACATTTTCAGTAAGACCTATCTTTGTAAGGCCGAATCCCATAAATATTCCGCTGAAAAAAAGATATAAAGCCAGAAGAAAATATCCTACTAAAGCTGTCTTTACTGATCTTATTTTGTTTTTATCCTTCGAATTCTTCAGGACATTTATATTGCTTGAAGAAATATACATTGTCCTGAGAAGCACCAAGCTATTTGTTTTCATCTAAGGCCTCCAAAAATACATCTTCAAGGGACTGTCCATCTTTAAGAAGATCTTCAATACTGCCATTTGCAATTATCTTTCCCTTTTTAATTATGGCAATCTTATTGCATAATTTTTCTGCCACATCTAAAACGTGGGTTGAGAAAAATACCGCACTGCCTTTTTTACACATATCATGCATTATCTCTTTAAGGATAAATGCTGCCTTTGGATCAAGCCCTACAAATGGCTCGTCCAAAACAAGAAGACGCGGCTCATGAATTAGCGCTGAAATTATCGCCACCTTCTGCTTCATACCATGTGAGTATGAGCTGATTGTCTCAGCAAGGGCCTCTGTTATTTCAAAACGTGCGGCATAATCCTCTATCCTTTTCTTTCTATCTTCCTCGCTTACATTAAATGCATCTGCGATAAAATTAAGATACTGCAGACCTGTAAGATTCTCATAAAGATCCGGATTATCAGGAATATAAGCTGTTACTCTTTTACATAGAAGGGCCTCTTTCTTAACGTCATGGCCATCAATTTTTATTTCTCCTTCGTCGTAATCAAGAACTCCAACAACAGCACGAATTGTGGTACTCTTTCCGGCGCCGTTATGGCCTATAAATCCAAAGATATCTCCGCTTTCAACTGAAAGGCTCACATTATCACATGCTGTATTTTCTTTATTATATTTTTTTGTAAAACCATTAATTTCTAATATACTCATAACCCGTTATCTCCAATATCTATATTATTTACTTTACTGTCCCTCACCACCTGGTTAACATAAAAATGAGCCACTGCCCCCGGGACCTAGGTCCATTTTTATGTTAACTAAATTGGCTGAGGTCCACTTTTATTGTCAACCTGTTGTGGGTGTAGTCAGCTGTGATGCTGCCGCCCATTCTTTCCACAAGTGTTCTTGCTATTGAAAGCCCAAGTCCAGTGGAATTTCTGGCGGATTCTACTGTATAGAATCTATCGAAAAGCTGCTCCACCTGAACCTGGGTAAGACCTTTAGCTTCATTTGAAAATGTTATCTCCCCCTTCGAAGAAAGAACGATCTCCAAATCTCCATCACTATATTTAACTGCATTATTTAATAAATTTGAAAAAATCCTGGCCAGATCAGTCTTGCTGCCTTTTCTTATAATACTTACATCCGTAATATCAATTTTCGGCGTAATATTATTCTGACTAAGCACCGGATAAAAACTGCTGATACTTTCCTGCAGGATCTGGTTAACGTATACATCCTCTTTCGCAGTTTCATTTTCCTCGGAAACGATAACCGAATAGCGGAACAATTCTTCCGTAAGCAGCTTCATTGCTTCAGTTCGGTCCTCAATGGATGCAATATATTCCCTTATCTCAGCAATATCCTCAGTCTTTTTTATCATATAGAGATTTCCGGCAATGGCAGTAAGTGGCGTGCGAAGATCATGGGAAATATTTGTAACTGCGTTTTTAAGTTCAGTATTTCCCTGATAATATTGCAAATGTTCCTTCCTAAGAACAGTGAGCTGCTTGTTTATACTATCCGCAAGAAACCTCATATCCTTATCCCTCGAAGGAATATCTATCAGGGTATTGGTATCGGTCTTAAGCCTGTCAGCAAAATCATCCGCTAAAACTCTAGCCGTTTTTTTAAGTGTTATGATCTTAAAAATTGCCGCTATCAGCAAAATGATCAGTAGACCGTAAACCATAAAATTCCTCCCTTAGTAAAACTCTATACAGCTGATTCTCTCTAAATATTAATATCAACCTGCTGATTCTCTCTAAATTTAATTAAAATCTGTCTTTCTAAAATAAAGGTCAGCTATTATAAATACTACTGCAATTTCAAGGATTGTAGCTCCTGCGGCAGGTAAGAATTCAAATGACATTCTCTCAAGAGACTCAGCGACCTCAAGTCCATTTGCGCCTCCCATAAGTGGATTTCCCGGGATATTAAAATACTGAAAATTTAAACATACCACTGAAGGGAAGAAATAAAGGACTGCCTTAGGAATATCCTCTAAAGTCATTGCTCCAACTCCCATAAGCAGTAATATCTGATTTCCAAGATATATAGCAATGAAGCTCTTTACCCCTTTAAATATGACTGAGAAGAGCTGGGTTATCGTTGTAGAAAGTATTATCTGCAAGCTTGAAAGAACAATTCCTATATAAATCTTATTCCAGCATACATCTCCGGGTGCATCAAGGATTTTCGCCATAACAAGATTTCCTAATGTAAAAACAAGAAAAAGTCCCACTGCAAATACATTTGTAACAAGCCAGTCTGCAATGAAAATGTTACCTCTCTTATGTCCTACAGCCAGCTGATTTCTGATAGTACCATTTGTAAAAAGCGGATAATTAAACACCCCTGTTACGATTCCTATATAAACCGGGAAAAGAAGGGTTGCCATGAAAAATGGCATCTCATAGACCATCATCTTATCCCTCATAAATAAGGCGATAAAAATGCCACCTGCCAGCATAAGTGCTGCTAAAACCTGAAAAATCTTCCATTTTGCAAGGCGAACAAAATAAGCATCTAATAAATTAATCATTTTCAGCACCTCCTATCAGGGAAATGTAATAGCTTTCAAGACTTTCATCATGTTCATTTACAGAAAGCACTTCGCAATTTTCTTTAGCAAGTGCCAGGGTAAGTTCTGTGATACTAGGCTTTGAAAAAATGTCGCAAAGAGAAGAATCTATAACTTTATATTCAAGATTCATTTTATCCAGAACTCTTGTAAGGATTTTTGTGTCTGTTACTGATAATCTTACACATTTTCTGCAGGCATTTTCCAGCTCCTCAGAGCTCATTTCCTTTACAATGCGGCCTTTATCTATAAATCCGTAATGGGTAGCCAGTTTTGAAAGTTCATCCAATATATGTGATGAGATAAGCACCGTGATTTTTTTTTCGCGGTTCAGTTTTAAGATAAGCTCTCTTATCTCAACGATTCCCTGTGGGTCAAGTCCATTTATAGGCTCATCCAGAACCAGAAAATCCGGATTTCCACATAGTGCGATTGCAACGCCTAAGCGCTGTCTCATGCCTAAAGAAAAATTTCTTACCTTCTTCTTCCCGGTATTTCCAAGACCTACAAGATCAAGGGTTTCTTCGATCCCGTCAAAACTTGGAAGTCCTAAGATGCGGTACTGCATTTTAAGGTTATCCTCTGCTGTCATATCAAGGTAAAGCGCCGGTGTTTCGATTACAGCCCCCATTCTTCTCCTTGACTTATTTATATTTTTTTCTTTACTACTAATTCCATACAGCGAAAACTCTCCGGATGTTGGATCCTGCAGTCCTGTTATAATTCTGATAAGAGTAGTCTTACCAGCTCCATTTTTCCCAACAAAACCGTAAATGGCTCCCTTAGGCACATTCATTGTGAGGCCGTTTAAAGCCTGGAATTTACGGTATGATTTATGAATATCATTTGTATTAAGAACGTATTCCATTTGAATTATCTCCTTTCCTTTCTGAAAATAGAATAGGACATATTAGTTAAGAAAATGGTTAAGGAAAAAGTAAAGATTTAGTTAAGATTTTGGGGTATTGGTGCGTATAATAGTCAGCATAAATCCAATGCCCCAGATTGAAGAAATGTAATCTTTACCTGTAATATTTTTTATTTTTTTCCTTAGATTATAAACATGGATCTTTAAAGAATCTTCGGTGCAATCCGGTGTATCCTGGCTGATCCTGTCAAGGATCGTTAGCTTTGCCACAACCTGCTCTGGATTTGATATAAGAATCTTTAAAATGGCAAACTCCGTACGTGTAAGCTTTTGCTCCTGCCCATTTGCAGTAATTATATGTTTATCTATGTCCAGGGATATCTCCTTATAAGTAAGAGATTTTTTCTCAAGAGACTGCTCATTTATCCTAAGCTGGACTTTAATTCTAGCCAGCAATTCATTCATATCAAATGGCTTTGTAACATAGTCCGCAGCCCCGCCAAGTAAGAGATCCACCTTATTTGTAACGTCAGCTTTGGCACTTACAACAATGACAGGAACATTTTTAATCTGTGGTAATAATTCTTCCCCAGAAAGCCCCGGCAGCATCAGATCAAGAAGGATCAGATCAGGCTTTTCATTTTTTAACACCATCATGGCTTCCGTCCCTGAAAATGCCTGCAAAACTGTATATCCCTCGGCCTTTAATGCTTTTGATACTATGCTGTTTATATGTGGATCATCATCTATGATTAAAATATTAGACATTTTTTAACCTTCCCAAATCTTTGCTTATTTATGACTAAAATTATAGCTTTTCTTCCTTAATTATGCAATAAAGCAGACCTGGTTAACATAAAAGTGGACCATAGCCCCCGGGACTATGGTCCACTTTTATGTTAACTTATTTTTAGTTTTTCTTCAATGGAACCCAGATATATACCTTTGAATCCGTTGAACCTTCCTCTGGTGGAAGATATACCTCAATGTCATACTCTCCCGCTAAAGAATATTCCTTTAGTGCAGGTAACCACTCTGACCAGATTTTGGTATTAGTATCCTGCAGAGTTCTTAAAGTACATGGGAACTGTGCCCAATAACTTCCTGGGATCACTCTTGTTTCACAGCCTTCTGGAATGTCTTCCCATGGCATGTAAAGATCAGCGATCCAATAATCGAAGTTCTTTCCAACCATATCAATACAAACACCAAATGTTCCCATTATAGGTCTTTTCTCTCCCTGAGACATCCATTCATTCCAAAACTTTGGTATTTCCTGATAACTGGTATCTGAATTAAAAGTTCTTTTAATTCCAACAATAGTAAATGGTGCCTTTTCAACAATTCGATAATCTAACATAGATCCACCCTCCATAGTGATTTTAATATGTAGCGGAGCAAAAGATCTTAAGGATGTACCTTCCTCCTTCGCTTTAGAAGGGGTAACGCCATGAAACTTTTGAAATGCCTTTGCAAAACTGTCCGGAGAATCATAGCCATATTTAACAGCTATGTCTATCACCTTAACCTCAGACTTTATAAGCTCCTGGGCTGCAAGTGTCATTTTGCGCGCTCTGATATAATCACCTACAGTCATTCCACATAAAGCTCCAAAGATTCTTTGATAATAAAATGGCGATAATGCTGCCTTATCCGCAATGTCTTTGATATCAAGATCATTTGTAAGATTTTGTTCTATAAAATCTATTGAATCCTGAAATCCTTCAATCCAGCCTTGCATTCTGCTACTCCTTTTTTGTTTCCTTAATCCTTCAGTAAGTCTTTTGTCATTCACTGTACTGTTAGTATATCAATAATAATAATCTGCACCCGACATTATGTGCTCTGATAATCCGCCCTTGAATGGATTCGCTCCAAAACCAGCGCCACTCACATCCAGGTTAACATAAAAATGGACCATAGCCCCCGGGACCTAGGTCCACTTTTATGTTAACTAGTAGCCTCGTTCTCTGCTTATCATGTTTTTTAAAGGCTTTCCTTCCACGTAATTAACCAGATTCTCGCAAAACATATCTACATTTGTATCTATAGTATAATCCGTTGTCATATTGCCTGCCACATGAGGCGTGATAAGTAGATTCTTAGTATGCCACAAAGGGCTTTCCTCAGGGAGTGGCTCCTGTCTGAAAACATCAAGAGCGGCTCCTGCAAGCCTACCTTCATTAAGCGCGTCTATAAGTGCTTCTTCATCTATGGCCGACCCTCTTCCAACATTTACAATATAAGCATCATTTGGAAGAAGATTAATTCTTTCTTTTGATAAAATTCCTTTAGTTTCAGGCGTTTCAGGAAGGCTCATTACTAAAAGATCAGTCTCAGGAAGCACCTCATCAAGCCCATCAACTTTTAGCATCCTGTCAAATGACTCTTCCTCTGAAATGCCACTTCTAGATATTCCTACTATATTTTCCGGCTCAAAGGCTTTTATCCTTCTGGCGAAACATTTTCCGATATCACCTGTTCCAAGAACCGTGATCCTGCTGTCTTTAATATTTCTTTGTAACACCGGGTGGCCCCATTTTCCCTGCAAGGAATCCGCCAGAAATAAATCCAGCTTTCTCATCATCATAATAGAAACCGCCACGATATGTTCAGCTATAGTTACTCCATAAGAACCTGAGGAATTAGTGATAAGCACATTTTCATTTTTAAACATGCCAGGCTTCAGCATAAAATCAACACCTGCAGAGGTAACTGCGACCCATTTAAGATTATCACTGTTTCTGATTTCTTCTGCTTGAGTCAGATTAAAACCATAACCATAAACTATGTCAGCATCCAAAAATCCAGAAGGAACTTTTTTTGCATCGTTGGTAAAACCAATCTCTATTCCCAGCTTGCCAGCTAAATCTGCGATTTTTACTTTATGCCTTTCATTTAAAACTTCATCACATACTAATAGTTTCATTTCTTATTTATCTTTCCTTGATTCCATAAACATATTTCAAATAATCACAGAAATGAGCCATACTCTCCGGGACTATGGACCACTCGTCCCCAGACCTAGGTTGACATAAAAATGGACCACTGTCCCCGGGACCTAGGTCCACTTTTATGTTAACTGCCGGAGATGGTTACGCCAGCAACCTGAATATATGGGATTACTGTGTAGCCGCTGCAGATCTGCTCTTTTGATACAGCTTTAACATTGTTAAACATATCAATAAGGTTTCCGCTGATCATAGTTTCCTTTACAGCACCTTTAATCTCTCCATCTTCAATTAAAAACGCATTCTTGGCTACGCCTGAAATTTCGCAGTTTGTACCAGGATAACCGCAGGAAACAGCACCAACGATAAGTCCCTTCTTAACACCCTTTACCATTTTCTCAAAAGAAATGTCACCCGGCTCAACTACAAGACTCATTGAAGAATTAGCTGCGCGTTCAATTCCTGTTTTATTAGATGTGTACTGACTAACTGCAAAGCTCTTTAATATACCATTTTCAATAACTGTATAATCCTTGGATCTAAATCCATCATCTGTATGAACTTCAAAATCCACGATTCTGTCATCCCAAGGCTTTGAAGAAATTGTCATCTTCGGAGACATTACCTGCTGGCCTAGTCTTTCCATCCAAAGACTTGTCTTTTCAAGAACAACTATATCTTCGATAGTATTTCCAAAAAGGAAATCCAGCATCTTCTTTGAACAATCAGGAGTAAATATAACATCTCCCTCAAATTTATCTGATATTGAAATTGGATTTATTGAATTTTCAGCATCTGTAAGATCCTTATCAATACTTCCTAACTCGATAAATGGCTTGTCGAGATCCTTTATCGCTATCTGTGAAAAGCAGATTCCACCAGTTTTTTCTCCGTCATTTCCGGCATATTCCAAAACAAGTTCGTAATATCCATATTCAGTTTCATCTAAAGTGCCAGCAGTATTTGCAAAAATGCTATGTCCCTTAATATGGTTTGCAAACATTTCCATTACTTTAATATTCTTATGTCTTTTCTTAATATCCTCTGAAAGTTCAATTGTTCTTTCTATAAGCTTATCAATATCAGGCTCAATAACTCCAAACTTAAATGCCTCTGGTTCCATTCCTGTAGCGATACAAAAAGCCTCATCTTCATTTCCTGATTCAGCAGTTTTTATCGCATCATCAATTCCATTTCTTACAGCCTCATCACTGCAGTCGTTTAATTTAACCTTCCCCTCTCTTTTATCCTTTATAACCTTAATGTTAATGTTATTATCAAATAATGTTCTAAGAAGAGTGAGCTTTCCGTCCTTCATTGTGACTTCGTGCTGCTCGGTAAATGATACATTTACATCGCCCTTTACCCCTTCTTTACTTTTAAGATAATCTATTGCACTTCTAGAAATTTCACTGATTGCTGCCATTTTATCTTCCTCCTATCATAATCTCACACTTAATAGCAGGTCCACCCATAGATACAGGCATCATTTGCTTTTTACCACATGTACCACCTGCTGACCAGGTTACAGAGTCTGATACCATATCAACAGTTTTAAGCATATCAAATGCCACGCCTGAAACTGTTGTATCTAAAATGGCTTTGCCCAGCTTACCATTTTTAATCTCATAGCCCATAGTAACGCCAAACATAAATTCACCCGTAAGGTCCGCCTGTCCATTACCTGATGCTATAAGATAATATCCATCATCTACTGCAGCGATCATATCTTCCAATTTATCTTTTCCTGGAAGCACAGTTGTATTTCTCATTCTGATAAGAGGCTCATCTGAAAATGCATATCCTCTGGCATTTCCGCATGCAGATACTCCAAAATGATCCGCACTTTCACGGTCATGCATATAACCCTTCAGGATTCCATTTTCCACAAGGACTGCGTCTCTTGCTTCAACTCCTTCATCGTCAATATAAACAGGAAGTGGAGCTTCCTTACCAAAAGCAACATTGGCATAGTCCACAATGCTTACTAAATCTGAAGCTACACGCTTACCTAAGTAAGGACCTGCAACGGAACCACCTAAAACAAGATCTGCTTCAACAGTATGTCCTACTGCTTCATGAGCTATCATTCCTGCAACATCAGGATGAAGGATTACCTGTTTAACTCCGGCATCAGCATATACACCTTCTGCCTTATCTGTTAATTCTTTATACTGTTTATCTATTTTTTCAAACACTTCACTGAGATTTGAAAAATTATCTTCTATATTTCCGCAACCGCTAAATGACTTTGTTCTCTCCACCGGATTGTTGTCCTTTGAAAGCTTAGTCATCATTACATAAATCGTACATCTTGGATAAGCCACATGGCCATCATTTGCATCTGAAGTTACAATTATTTTTTCCATTGTATCTTCTCTATAAACAACCATTCTGCTGACTAAATCTGTATAAGTCTTTTCAATATATGCATCGATTTCTTTGCAAAGATCTATAAGTCTTTTCTGCTCAAAATCAATGATCATTCTTTTTGATCTTATATAATCTCCGGCAGAAACCTGACTAAACGCCTTATTTTCTTTGTTATATTTCGCAAGATATTTGGCATTCTCTGTGGCCGCCTTAATAGTTTTAATAGCAGCATCATCTGAATACTCTGCATTAGATGCAAAACCGTAAGAGCCATTTAAATGTACCCTGGCGCAAATACCTTTCTCAGAAGAACGCTCGTTTTTAACAAGATTTCCATTCTGTAATACGATAAGCCTTCTTCTGTTCTCCTGTCCTCTTAAAACAGATGTCATTCCTGTCTCAAAAAGAGCTTTGTGTTTCTGTAAAATGTCTTCTAGCATTTTCTTCCTCCTTTATTTTTCATACCTTAAAAATGAGCCATACTCCCCGGGACTATGGCTCATTGACTATGGCTCATTTTTATGTTAACCAAGTTTATTTATTCTTCTGTCAGTGGCATCTTCTTATAAAGTATCAATTTCTTTATAGCTTTGTATAAGAAAAATACCGCTAAAACAGCAAACATTATATATGTGCTCTTTCTCTCATGAGATGGCACAGCAATTTTATCATACTCTTCTTTTGTGAGTTTCCCAGATCTTACTGAATTAGCATCCAAATCCTTACATAATACAATTGTATCACCTTGTTTTAAGATCCGTTCCTATTTTAAAGTCACCAACTTTAAATTGACCTGTACTGATATGACTTTCATATCCGTTTACCCCTTGTCCTTCATGAACTTCTGTCCATACCCACTCTTTTGAAGAAGATCTATACTCCAGCTTTTCTACATGTCTGACGAGACAACGCAAAGTAAATGATAATGCTCTTTTTTGTAGGTCTTTTTATTATTTTCTTTTCCCATATTTATTTTTCCCTACATTTTTATCCAAAATATCAATATTTTTAGAAACCATTATTTGAATATCCATTGTTCTGATAACCATTATTTGAATATCCGTTGCTCTGATATCCATTGTTTGACTGTCCATAATTTATACTCTCATTATTTGACTGTCCATAAGTTGAATATCCGCTACCCTGAGTTCTTCTTACTAAAGCTTCAAGGTCATTTTGGCGCTGAACTATAACTTTATTTAGCTCTATTGTATAAACAATTCCATTTAAAATATATTTATAAAATATACCCATAATTACTGTAAAAAATGCTACTGCTAAATACACTATTCCATAAATGGCAGGTGCATTTCCAAATGCCCAAAATGCTACTAACGCTATTATACCCCCATAAAGAATAAATATACCGAACACAGCCCCAGCTATTTTATTTGCTTTTGTTTCAAAATCTGATTTGTTCATCTTTTCATATACTCCTTTTTCGTATCATTTTTTATTGCCAAAGCACTTCTTATTTTAATCTGAATCCAACAAAAAATAAAGCCCAGAGTAAAATACCTGCAATAAATCATGCATTTCACTCTGGGCAAAAATATCCAACGCACTAAAATTATAATAATCCAGAATTCTACTACTTCCGGTACACTAAATTATAATCATCTAGAACTTCACTACTTCCGGTGCACTGGTAAATGATGAAAATGTAGCTGTTGCATTTTTAAAATAAAACACCTCTGTATTATCATCATCTGCAGAATACATTCCAGAAAGCTGTGGATAAGCATCGAGCATTGACTGCTTTGCTTCTCTTCTTTCATCTGCTTCAAGTTCCCCTGCTACTCTGATCCATTTGCCATCCTTAAAAGCTGATATTTCAACCTTTGGATTTGCGTGGATCTGCTTTGATACATCCTTTACTTTTCCTGTCTGGATATATAGCTTTCCCTCAAAAATATTAACTGTTCCAAAAGGTCTAACCCTTGGCTGATCCTTATCAACTGTAGCAAGGAAATAAGTTCCTGCATCCTTTAAAAAATTATAAACTCTTTCCATTGAATTCTACTGGCTCCTTTCAATGATTTTTCAATATTGATCACTAATTAAATAGTATGACGTTAAAACTATCAGGTCAAGTCCAAACAAACCCAATTAGGTTGACATAAAATGATCCACACTCCCCGGGACTATGGTCCACTTTTATGTTAACTATTCTTCGTAGGTGAAGGTGCTTAAAAATTGCTTTGCTCTTTCGGTGGAAGGGTTAAGGAAGAACCGCTTTACGTCCCTTGACTCCTCTACTATGTCACCTTTGTCTAAAAATACTATCCTGTCTGCGACTGCTTTTGCAAATGCCATCTCGTGGGTCACTATCACCATGGTTGAGCCTTCCCGCGCCAGACTAAGCATGGTTTCTAATACTTCATGAACCATTTCAGGATCAAGAGCTGCAGTAACCTCATCAAAAAGCAGTACTTCAGGATTCATTATAAGGGCTCTTACGATTGCAACTCTTTGTTTCTGTCCACCGGACAGCTGTCTTGGGTAATAATCTTTTTTATCCTCAAGTCCCACTTTCTTAAGCAGTTCTACTGCTTTTTCTATTACTTCATCCTTTTTTCTTTTCTGAACTTTGATAGGCGCTAAGATAATATTCTGAAGCACTGTCTTATGAGGAAATAATTCATAAGATTGAAAGACCATCCCTACTTTTTGCCTTAACTTAAAAATGTTCCTATCCCCCGGATCAACCTTTTCTCCATCTATTTCAACTGATCCCGAATTTATAGTCTCAAGCCCGTTTATACATCTAAGGAATGTACTTTTACCGCATCCTGAAGGGCCGATTATCACAACTACCTCCCCTTTATCAACAGAAAGATTGATATTCTTTAATACTATATTATCCCCGTATTTTTTATTTAAATCTGTAACCTTTATAAGACTGCTCATATCACGTCCAAACCTTTCTCTAAATAAAAATGAAATTCTTCAAACGTTATCTCTGTCACGCCCAACATTTCTCTAAATGTGCCGCCAGCCTGCTGATAGGCCAACATACCAGGAAATATAATAAAAATACCACTAAAAATATTCCAAATGCTGCATTAGGAGAACTTCTTCTATTTGCTTCGATTATCTGCTGTGCCACCTTGAAAACCTCAACTATTCCGATCATCAGCACCAGTGATGTAGTCTTTATCATTCTGGTCACAAGATTTATCGATAAAGGAATCAGTCTTCTTAAAGTCTGTGGCAGGATGATATGATAATAAACCTGAAATGTGCTAAGTCCCAAAGCGTAAGAAGACTCGTATTGGATCTTTGGAATGGAAGTTATCGCACCTCTTACAAGATCCCCCATTTCAATGGTTCCCCAAAAAACAAAAACTATGATAGCAGACATTTCCGCAGAAATATTAATACCAAGAGCTCTTGTACTTCCAAAATAAACAATAAAAAGCAGCACCATCTGAGGGATTATCCTTACTATCTCCAGATAAATGCGAAACACACCTCGAATGATCCTATTTTTTGATGTCATCAGCACTCCACATATAAGCCCCAGCAATATACTAATGGAAACAGAAATGAGACTTATCTTAACAGATACCCAGAGTCCCTTTAATAATCTTATAAAATTAACGCCTTTAAATAAGACATCAAGTCCCAAACTCTGCATATCTTACTTTCCTTTCTATAAATGTTCCTAGTATAGACACCGGGAGCAGCATAATAAGATAAAAAACCACAAGCAACGTAAGACATTCAATTGTCTTTGCATACATTCCTATAAGATCTTTTGCTGTAAACATAAGATCCATAAGGCTTATTGTAGAAAAAACTGATGTTTCCTTTAAAAGGAAAATGATATTTGCCACGAGACCTGTAATACTTCTATTAAATGCCTGAGGTAATATTATATAAAAGAATACCTGTAACCTAGTCATTCCAAGTGACATTGCACTTTCGTACTGAACCTTTTCAACTGCTTCAAGCCCACTTCTAAGGGTCTCTATCATATAAGCTCCGCCCAAAAGTCCAAGTCCTATAATCCCACACTTTTCAGCAGTTATTTTTATTCCGATCTTTGGAAGGGCAAAGTAGATAAAAAATAACTGAACCAAAAGTGGTGTATTTCTAAAAAGCTCAATATAAATGGATATTATCCTTCTTATTATCGGGACTTTAAAATATATAACAGCTGCTCCTATGATTCCTAATACTAACGCAAGAAGGATTCCTAACCAGCCTATCTTAAGAGTTAACAGGAGCGCTTCATAAAATCTAGGCAGGTATTCTTTTATAGTCTCATAATTCATCTTTTGTACCTTTCCAGGCTCAATTTATTTACTGCACTATCCAGTCTTTAATGCGGCTATGTACCTTTCTGTCCTTAATTTTTCCTACTGCACTTTTCCGCCTTCAACTACAAGTGTATCTTCATAATCTGCACCATATGTATCAAGAAGAGTTGCTTCATAATCTGCATGGAAGAATTTTTCATTTCCTAAATTAACGATCTCATCGTTAAGCCAGTTAAGGAGAGACTCATTTCCCTTTGTAACAGCTGGAGCGATAGTATCAGCATCTCCCAGTGAAGGAATGCCAACTGTAAAACCTTTATTTTCAAGCGAAAATGCAATAACTTCTGTATTATCATTTGCCCAGGCAGCTGCATTTCCATTTTCAAAAGCTGTCTTTGCTTCTGCATAAGCATCATATTTCTGAAGCTTGATATCAGGATAATTCTTTTCAAGATATGTCTCTGCAGTTGTACCAGAAATAACAATTATCTGATCATCCTTTGTTACTTCATCAAGGGACTTGATCACTCTTGAATCAGGAGAAATGACACCTAAAGCCACATTCATGTAAGGAAGTGCGAAATCAACTTCTTCTGCTCTTTCCTTAGTTACTGTAAAGTTAGCAAGGATGATATCTACTTTTCCTGTCTGGAGATATTCAATTCTGTTGGCTGCTTCAGTTGAAACATAATTAACCTTTACATCCAGATCTTTAGCGATTCTCTCTGCAAGATAAACATCATATCCTGCATATTCTCCATTTTCATCTACATAACCAAATGGACTCTTATCTGAAAATACTCCGATATTTATAGTTCCGCTTTCTTTAATCTCATCTAAAGTTCTATATACTTTTTTATCAGCAGTATTATTTTCTACTTCCTTTTTTTCTGATGCTGATGCAGCCTGCTTATTATCTGAGTCCTTAACAGTGTTCTTTCCAGCGCATCCTGTAAGTGATGCACCTACAAGTGATGCTGCAACTGCAAGTCCTAAAAATTTCTTAAAAATACTTTTTTTCATATCAATTTCCTCTTTTCTTTTTTTCTGTTTTTTCTTTATTTCATACTGGGTCTTGGCCATGGACCCATTTTTTTGCATTATTTGCAAAAAAATACCCGAAAGACAGTAATTTCTCCCGGGCAAATGACATTCTATACGAATCTAGTTAATTAGTATATTTTAACTAATCCGAAATTATGGCGCAGACATCGACACAAATGCCCGCCAGTCATTTTATATGCCCGGGAGTTCTGCATTCGACAACAGCAACTATTAACTTTAATATTATTAATATTATTAATATTAAGCATATCCACGCCTCCTTTGTTTTTGATGTTGCTAATATTACAACCATTAACCTAGTAAGTCAATAGGTTTAATAACAGTATAAATTTATTACCTGTTATAAGAAAAAACTATAAAGAGAAACTAAGTCTCATCTGATACCAGCTAACATTGCCATGTTTAGAGACTGAAATCCCCTCATTTAAAAAGCCAAATCTTTCATAAAATGGTATTAATTTTTCTTTACAGGTAAGCACCACCCCCTGCCTTTTTTCCTGCTTTGCGATCTCTATAAATCTCTCTAAAGTCTTAGATGCAATCCCTTTCTTCTGAAAGTCTGGATCAGTTTCAACTCCAAAGATCATCTGCCACACTCCATCTTCATTATGAAATGAAACATCTTCATACATTTCGTCCACTAAATCTTTTTCATCAGTCACAAGTCCATCTACAAGACCTATGATCTTTCCTTCATATTCTGCAGCTAGAAAATGATTTCCATAAGCCCCGATTCTTTCTACAAAGCTCTTATAATCTGCAGCCTCAGCCTCAGGGAAACATTTCCTTTCTAATTCCGCCACTTCTTTTGCATCCTGCAAAGTTACATTTCTAAATTTAATTTCCATCTTCCTTTATCCTAAACATTTCTATCATTTTCTAAGGGACTGTCTTTTATCAATCCTATCGTAATAAAATGATATCTTATCAAGTGCATCTTTAATGTCACATTCAATATCAAACACTGATATAGCCTTCTTTTCAAACTGCTTTTGTGCCTGAAATCCAACCTTCTTACAAAGCACTGCTCTGCAATCCTTTATCACTTCAATTTTTTCAGTTACGTCTTTCGGTCCGCTGCAGCCCTGGCCATTACCGCTGCAGCCGGGGTTACTTCCGCCGCACCCCAGATCATTTCCACCGCACCCCTGATCATCGCTGCTGCCAGCCTTATCCTCACTGCTGCCAGAGGAATTGCTGTCTGAAGAAAAAACCTTTCTTTTTTCTACAAGTCCAGCTTCTCTTCCTTCAATCTCATATATAAGAAATTCCTCTACTTCTCCAAATTTAAGATCAACCTTTACTTCATCGGATGATCCCACTGCTATCTTATATGCCATAAAATTCCTCTCTATTCTTAAAAAGGACAAAGATCAAAAAATCTTTGTCCCTACCTTATTAGTTAAATCTTGATACAGCAACTGTATAAATATTTTCGATAAGTCTTATACCACCTGAGTATCCGACATAAGTGTCATCAAGCACCACCTTATCCTGAACTGGCCATGAAATATTAAGGAAATTTCCCTTAAGGCTTTCTGTAACCTCTTTTTCATAATAGCCGCCTAATACAAGTGGATAACCATGGTAATCATGATTCTTTATTTCTTCATGTATCTTATAGCCATCGGTTTCAAATGATACCTCAGCCTCTAAACCAAAGTTAAGATTCTTAAATTCTTCTGTGATCTTATCTCTATAGTTCTTTGGTGTATCATCTGTTACAAACTGCTTAGCTGGTACAAGTCCAAGATCATTTACCAAGAACTTTGTGATTCCAAGTGAATACTGGGCATCTGCCACAACTGTAAACTGCTTATTGATAACACGATTTTCAAGGAAAAGATCTGCATATCTTTCAATAAGATAGTAGTAATAATCCTCATGCTCCTTTATGACACTTTCAACCTTTTCCTTATCTACTCCTGCGAACTCACCAACAGCTCTAAGGAATTTGCTTGTCTCTGTTGCGCCTATTGGAAGAGTTGGATAATGAAGATAAGGTGTTCCAAACTTTCTTTCCAGCTTCTTTACATTTCCCAGTCCTACCCAAGGAGAAACAAGAAGATTAAACTCTGCTTCAGGAATCTTATTAATATTTTCAATTCCTCTCTTATAACCAAATATAGTATTTGGAGTAAGACCAAGTTCACTTACTAACTTTTCTAACTCTCTGATGTTTCCTAACCAGAAAAGATCCTGATATGGAACATCTGCCCAGATATTAACAAGCCCCTTCTGCTTCTTATCTGATTTCTTTAAATACTGATCGATTATGGCATCAACAACCTGCTCATGTCCCTTAAAATTATTTCCCTTAAATCCGGCTGTTGGAGCATATATTACAGGCTTTTCTGCGTCTTCAAATCTAGATACTACTTCTCCTGAATCATCTCCTACGATTTCAGGAATGCAGCCTGTAAGAACAACATAAAGATCTGCATCTATAACCTTTAAGGCATTTTCTATTGTTGAATTAAGTTTCTTAACTCCACCGAATACTACATCTTTCTCATTGATACTTGTACAAGGAAAGATATTTGGTGAAAAGTAACCTGAACTTCCAGTTGACTCTGAAAGTTTCTGTGCACAACCAGGACCAGAATGAAGAATAGGCAGAGCTCTTGTAATAGCCTGAACTGTCTGCATTGCTCCGAGAGCACATTTATATCTCTGTTTATCTAATAGCTTTGCCATCCTATTTTGCCTCCTCTAAGAATTTATCCACATCCTGCTTATACCACCAGTCTGTATATGGAAGTTTTGAACGTTTAGCAAGATTCTCTTCAAAGCTTCTGTTCTTTATTGCATCAAGAATAGTCTTTGCAAACTCAAGAGTATGCTTATATCCAAAGATCATATATTCATCCGCTACATAAATGGCTGGTGTACCATTTTTAATTGCCCATACTGTTGAACCAGGATGACGTGAAAGGTACATATCTGGCTTATATTTATTGAGGATATTCATAACCTCATAATTCTGCTGATCTGCAACGCTGGCTTCAAAATCAATATCATTATCTAGAAGATATTTCATTGATGGAGGAACATCTCCATTTTCATATTTCTTATCGTAATGCCAAGCCAGAGCCCAGACTACCTTGATACCAAGCTCATCAAGAACTCTTGATACTTCAAATGTATATCCAGGACCCATTCCAAGGACTGCAGTAAGTCCCTTTAATTCTTTCTTAACTTCCTCAATCTGTGGAAGATAGATTGCTCTTTGCTCTTCAATATACTTTTCAACAGCTTCGCTTCTGTTAGTTACCTTACCAATCTCACGGAGCCATGTTTCAAAACCTTTGATACCACACTGATTAATACTTCTTACATATGGAACGTTGTATTTTTCTTCAAGTGCATTACCTAAATAGTTACCTAAAGTACCGCAGATACAAGTAGTTGCAAGACTTTCAGAAATATGAGAAAGCTCTTCAACTGTTGAGTTACAGTAAAGGAAAACCGGTTCAAGATCGAATTTCTTAAAGATCTCTATTATCTCTGGTCTTGCACTTTCAAAGAAATTCTTGAAGTTGATCTTATTAGTTTTAACCCCTTCTCTTGGAGGCTGTACGATAGACTGAAGAACTGCATGATCCGCAATATCAAAACCAGTAGCCCAGATTCTTGATTTAAAACCTTCACAATGAACGGCAACAATAGGAACTCCAACTTCATCGCGAACTTCATCTACTATACTGTCTATATCTTCACCAATGATACCTGTTGCACAGGAACTTGATACAAATATTGCCTTTGGCTTATATCTCTTATTCACTTCAAGAATCACGTTACGAAGGGTAGCTGTTGAACCGAAAATGGTATCATTTTCATTCATATCTGTTCCCACGTAGATAGTGTCACTTGTAACACCTCTCTTCTTTGCCATTACACGAGACATGTAATAAGCTCCGGCTCCGGCTACAGAACATCCAGCTGGTCCATGATGAATTACAGCTACATCTCTGATGGCTGATAACTGTCCAAGTCCGCAGCTTGAAAGACAAGTACTGGACTGTGAAAAGCATCTTGAACATCCCTTTAATGTTCCACACTCACTCTGTGTTGCTAAGTCTTTTAATGTTCCAACGTAACCTGTAATTGAACCAATTCTGTTCTCTCTGGTTGCAAGATTAGAACTTGTAGTATTAATAGCCATTTAGGTCCTCCTAATCAAAAAGTCCTGTTGAAAGATATCTAAGTCCTGTATCAGGGAAAATTACAACAATATTCTTTCCCTTATTTTCTTCCTTTGATGCGATCTGTCTTGCCGCAAAAAGCGCAGCTCCTGAAGATTCACCAACAAGTATTCCATCTGTCTTTGCAACTTCACGGACAGCGTTATATGCATCAAGTGCTTCAACTGCAACATATTCATCGTAAATGTTTCTATCCAGTGTTGATGGGATAAGATTATCAGGCACACCTACAAATGGATGTACACCTGTTATTTCATGTTCTGGCTGTGGCTTATCATCACTTGGAAGAGAATTAGGTCCCGGCTGAACACCAACGATCTTAATATTTGGATTTTTCTCCTTAAGGAAAGCTCCAGTTCCTGAAATAGTTCCTCCTGTACCTGCTGCTGCAACTAAGATATCTACCTTACCTTCTGTATCTTCCCAGATCTCAGGTCCTGTAGTTCTCTTATGAACTGCTGGGTTTGCTGGGTTTGAGCACTGATCAACAAAGAACACATTTTCTTCCTTGCTGAGTACTTCTTCCTTAAGACTCTTTATCGCAGCTACAAAGTCACCATTTGTTTCCTTTAATGTTTTAGCAATAGTTGGCTCTTCTGTAAGCTTGATAGGAACACCGCCGAAAGCTCTTATAACTTTAAAACGTTCCTCACTTACCTGATCCTGAATGTAAACTCTGAAAGGATATCCTTTTGATGCAGCAATAGCTGCAAGTCCGATACCTGTATTACCACTTGTAGTTTCAACTATTGTATCTCCCGGTTTTAATAAGCCTTTTGCCTCAGCATCTTCGATCATGGCAAGGGCTATACGGTCCTTAACGCTCTGGTTAGGATTAAAATACTCAAGCTTTGCAATGATATTGGCATTAATATCATGCTTTTTTTCATATCCATTTAACTGAAGTAAAGGTGTTCTTCCCACTAATTCTGTGATTGACTGATTAATTTTTCCCATAATTCTATTTCCTTCCTTTCATCAGATCTTATAATCGTCTGCAAGTTCCATCATTCCATATTCCATAAG
>DFFQ01000168.1 GCA_002371025.1 Lachnospiraceae bacterium UBA3772
ATCCAAACATCAGATTATTAGCCATATTGTGGCCATAGATAATGAGGTTATCTGAATCAAGGCTACATCTGCTATCAAGAAAAGGCGTGCCCATAAAGGAATAATCCCCATGTACATTTGCATGAAGGTAGAACTCAGGATCATCTTCTCTATGACCTTCCTTACCACTCTGCATCACGGGATAAGAAAAATCTGTATCAGGAATCTCAATCCATCCAGCCATATCCTTGTACTTTTTCTTTAGGCTTTTAAATTCGTCATGGTTTTGATCACTATCCTTTTGCCTTTCCTCGATTAGTTCTCGCCTTATCTCCTCATCTTTCTTAATATCCGCCATATCCTTAGAATGGCGCAAAAAAGGCACTAACAATATTGCTAGTGCCGGTAATAATAAAAGAAGGAAGAGTAATCTTCCTGGCTTGGAGTGTACTCTTCCTTTGTTTTGATTGTTATTCAATTAATAGACCTCTTTTCTATTCGTGGATCATCTTCTTTAAAGCCTTCTAAAACATCTTTAAGTGCATAATTGAAGCAAGAACATTTTGGGCATAAAGATAAATCCAACTTTATTCCTGTTTCCTTATGATAGCAATCATATGCTTTAATTCCACCTTCATCCATCCTGTCCATATATCTATGATTACAATATGGGCATATCACTTCTCTAAATCTCATATTACAATTTCCCACATATCGGACATTGATTACCACTGACCTGGGTTCGAGCTTTTATAGGTGCAGTCCAACAATGACCATTTTTACATATCCAATTAATAACCTTATGGCTTCCCTTTGTAAACATTTCTGGCTTCAAATCCCCATTTGCAACATAATCCCATTCATCGAGAATGTATTGCTTATCTTCATTAATACACCATGTTTTTAAATCATTGACACCTTCCTGAACTTTTTTATTTGTCTTAGAACAATATGGGCATCCATGATTATATCTTCTACTCTTTATTTGTGCTTCCCATTCATGCCCTTCTAAGCACTTCCACCATGCCTTTTTATGACTACCATATGTTACATCATCTGGTGTCAAATCTTTATTCTTTTCATAATTCCACTCGGCAAGCAACTCTGGGTTATTTTGAATACACCATTTTCTAAGTGTTATCTTATTGCGTCTTACATTATTCCCAGTATTACAAACTGGGCAACATGTCCCATTCACTCTATTGTAAACGGTTGCTTCCCACTCATGACCTTCTGAACATTTCCACCATACCTTTTTCTTGTATGTCCTAGGTATCTCATTAGGTTTATCTATATTCTTCTCATCATCCCATTCCATTAATAGCTCTTGTCTATCATTTTCATTACACCAAGTTTCAAAATCATTCAAACCATTAACAACTCTCTGTCCAGCACAAAATGGACAACCAAGTTTTCTTACAGTTCTAGTATTTATTGAAGCACTCCAAGAATGTCCATGCTCGCATTTCCACCATACTTTTTGATTATTCCGCGCTGAAAACACATCTGGCTTTATCCCATGATTCTTTTCAATATCCCATTCAGATATAAGTTCTGGAAAAACAGCCGCTACACTATTATTTTTTAATGTGTTTTTATAATATGCTTGAATTTCCAACTCATCTCTCTCAATATCTACATCAATGTTTAGAGTTTTATTTATCAATATTGATATTAATTTAATCAATTCTTTTAAAGATTTTTCAAATTCATTATTAATGTAGTTCTTCCCTTTTAAGTCGTATTCAATAATATACAAATCCCCATCAGAATAAGACTTATACTTACCAGATTCTTTTACTCTTATTAATTTGTTACCCGCTTTTATTACATTTTGTGTCTTTTCAAAATCCTTGTTTTCTTTTTCATCACCTGAATGCCATAACAATCCATCATACTCGATTGCGATTTTATTTTTTGGAATATATATATCTACTTCATAACCTTTTATCCTTACCCTTTGAAGTATCTCGACTTTCTTTGATAAATAAAATGCAATAGCTTGTTCTGGAAAAGACGTTTGTGTTCTAGCACATACAGGACAACCTGTTTTATCTGTAGAAGTACGGTTTGAAATTGTCGATTGCCACCGATGTCCCTTTTCACATTTCCACCATACTTTTTTACCACTTCCATAACTGTAGTCTTCTGGTATACTATCATTTTTTTCATAATCCCACTCATCTATGATATAATTCATATTTTCCTTAGCACACCACGTTTTTAAGTCATTAAAACCAAGTAAAATTCTTTTAGGGGGATTACTACAATACGGACATCCTGCGGGTTTTACCATTTTAGTTTTTCCTTCTCGAGTTCTAACTCTACTTGAAATCACTGAATCCCATACATGCCCACAAGATCCTTTCCACCAGAATTTCTTTCCGCCTCCTGTTTTTGTAATCTCGCTAGGATTTTCACTGTTTTTCTCGTAATCCCATTCATCTAATAAATCTTGTCTACCATTTTTCTTACACCAAGTCTCAAAATCATTATACCCTGGTAAAAGTTTATTTCCAGAACAATATGGACATCCTCTATTTAAATAAGTTCTGTTTCCAACTTTTGCTTCATAACTATGACCTTTATTGCAAAGCCACCATACTTTTTTATTACTACTTGGTAAAATATCAAAAGGCTTAAGATTACCATTTTTTGTAGGGTGCCATTCTGAAGCAAGTGTTGGAAATTTGGTTTGAAAATCATTCTTTCCTACGACAACAAAGCGCCCCGAGCAATAAGGACAACCAGGATCATTTTTTGTACGCGAATTAACCCTTGCCTCCCACTCATGACCTTCTGAGCATCTCCACCATACATTTTTTTCTGATCCACGAGATACATCTTGTGGGGCAATACTAGTATTTTTACTGTAATCCCATTCCTCAAGAATATACTCTTTGTTATTTATAATGCACCATTTATCTAAACCAATCTTCCCCATAAACAATCAACCACCTAAACCTAAATAATCATCATTCATAACATAATTGCTACATATATATTATATCATAGCCCAAAATACCAGGCAAAATATTTTACCCTTGAGCATCCTTTTCTATAATAATTTTTCATTCTAGCTCGTTCAATTAGTTTACAGTCGTGACACATTTTTTCATAATTGTGTCACGACCATAAACTTTCAAGCTACTTCTTCTCCTCTATAGTTCTCCATAACTCATATGCCAACACCATAAGAGACATAATCAGTGAAACCACTGGAAGCACTGGGAAATCTTTTCCTGTCTGAGGTACATGAGGAACATCAGGAATCTTCTCATCCTTCATCGTAACTTTTTGAACTTCCGATGTGTCCTCAATCTTAAGTTTAACTGGATCCGCTATTTTATATCCTCTTGGAGCTGAAACCTCAGTAAATGTATAAGTTTCACCAACAGCAAGCTTTCCAGTTATATCAACTCCTTCTTCTTTGCTGATAAAACTCATGACTTCTTTGCCATTCTTATCAGTAACCTTAATCTTTGCTCCGGCAAGTCCCTGCCCAGTTTTGGCATCAACCTTAATGAATCTGATTCTAGTCTGTTCATCATGCATAATGGTTTTATCATCATCTCTATCTGAATAAGAACCATCTTTCTGTTTGATTGAAACAATAGTCTTTGTACCTTCTTCTGACTTCACTTCCTTAAGCTGATATATGATGGAATCTGCAGTTACATAACCATCTGCTGGTCTAGTCTCTGTAAGCGTATAATCAACATCATGGAACAAGCCACCAACGTGTAAATTACCAGTCTCATCAAAATTATACTTAAGATTTCTATAGCCATCTTTTTCAGTAACATAAACCTCTACTGAATCTTTATCACCTGAAGTCCAGCTAATAATCTTCTTTCCATCTTTATCTGTGATAACAAGCTCACAACCATCAACTTCTTTAGAACCAGCTGCATTGACTTTATCAATCTCATTTGTAGTCCGGACATTTTCCTTCACACTCTTTAGTTCGATTGTTTTAGTTTCTGCATCCTTGTACTCAAGATGGATAGGGATTTCAGTTTCATCTAGATAGTAGCTATTTGATACTAACATCTCTTTAATATAATAATCACCGGTATTTAATTCTGATAAAGTATCTTCAGTAATAAAGTCCTGATTAGCGACAGACTCTTTTTCGTCATCAGTTTTATCCATCATAGGCATCTTCTTATCAAATACAATCTTACCTTCTTCATTTGTTGTTAATGTATAGAGAAGCGTATCTGCATCAAGAATTTTTTCACCCCAAACATTATAAATATTATCTTTTGTATAAAGACCAAATGTAACGCCTTCAATAGCTTCCTTGCTATCCTTATCCTGCTTAAGAACTTCAAGACTTGGCTTAGCAAATTCATTCTTAAC
>DFFQ01000102.1 GCA_002371025.1 Lachnospiraceae bacterium UBA3772
GGGCTACAAGGATTCGAACCTTGAAAATGCTGGAGTCAGAGTCCAGTGCCTTACCATTTGGCGATAGCCCAATATTCAAGTGCTTGCGTTTCAGCAACGAATATGATTATACGGCATCCTTTTCTGAAATGCAAGCACTTTTTTAAAAATTTTTAAAATTTTTTTATTTATTTTTCTTCCTCAAGACTTTCGCTCTTATGAACCACTACAGTTTCCTCATAACAAGAGAATATATCGTCTATCAGAGCCTTGTCAGGTTTTGGTGTTACAAGACTTACCACTGGAACAAGGATAAGACCTACCAACATTGTAAATGCTCCTGCATTGATTGGAGATTTTATCATTGGATGTAACATATTAACAACAGTAAATCCTACACCAAAAATATAACTTGCCCAAACTGAAGCCTTTGTGATCTTCTTTGAGTAAAGACCAAACATAAACGGTGCAAGGAACGCTCCGGCAAGGGCTCCCCATGAAATACCCATTAACTGTGCAATAAACATTGGCGGATTAAATGCAAGTATTACTGAAAGAGCAATAAATGCAACAACTAAAATTCTCATAAGACTGAGCTGTGTCTTCTCTTTCATATTCTTTGCTATCACCGGTTTAATAAGGTCAAGCGCAAGTGTTGAACTTGATGTAAGTACCAGTGATGAAAGAGTTGACATTGAAGCTGAGAATACAAGTACAACTACTATACCGATAAGTAAATCAGGAAGTGTTGAAAGCATTGCAGGAACAATAGAGTCAAATGCTACTGATCCATCCGGCTTATAAATATCAGCTCCACTAAAAAGTCTTGCAAAACCTCCAAGGAAATAACATCCTCCTGAGATTACAATAGCAAAAAATGTTGAAACAATAGTTCCTGTTCTAACCGCCTTCTCATCCTTAATGGTATAGAATTTATGTACCATCTGTGGAAGTCCCCAGGTTCCAAGCGAAGTAAGTATTACAACACCTAAAAGATTAAGTGGATCTGGTCCAAAGAAGCTGGCAAAAAGTCCCTTAGAACCAAGAAGAGGTGCTGCAGTAACCGCTGCATCCACTTCTACTTCTGAAAGTTTCTTAACTGCAGCAAGGAATCCCCCCTGTCCATTAAGTACTGCTATTATTACAGCAGCAATACCAATAAGCATTATTATACCCTGAATGAAATCGTTTAATGCAGTTGCCATATAACCACCTACAACTACATAAACACCTGTAAGGAGTGCCATAATAACGATACATACATGATAGTCTATTGAAAAAGCCATTCCAAAAAGTCTTGAAAGTCCATTATAAACTGATGCTGTATACGGAACCAGGAAAACAAAAGCAATAACAGAACCAACAACCCTGAGGGCTTTTGAATCAAATCTCTTTCCAAAATATTCAGGCATGGTTCTAGCTTCAAGTTTCTGAGTCATAACTCTTGTTCTTCTTCCAAGAACAAGCCATGCAAGAAGACTTCCTATCATCGCATTTCCAAGTCCGATCCAGGTAGATGAAAGTCCATACTTCCATCCGAACTGACCCGCATATCCTATAAATACAACTGATGAAAAATAAGATGTTCCAAAGGCAAAGGCCGTGATCCATGGACCTACAGTTCTTCCACCAAGTACATAATCATTAACATTTTTGGCTCTTTGTCTCGAATAGAAACCTACACCAATCATCACAGAAAAAAACACAACCAGAAGTATAATTTTTACTGCCATTTTTCCTCTCCCTTTTCATACTTTAAAATATTGTTATGCCAGTGCCTTATTGCGCTGATGCATTAACGCACTAAAGTGATTATGGCAGAATCATCCTTTTGTGTCAAGAATGGCTTCTTCTTGAAATTATCAAGAAGAAGCCATAGGCATAATTCAATAAAATCAGATAATTAATTGCTAATTTTACCAGTAACTGATGCACCTACTGTTCCACTTAAAGATGCTGCAGCTGCAACAACAGTTCCTAACGTTGCTGTAACAGCACATGCCACTGTACAACCTGATGCAACTGATCCAGCACAAATAAGTCCACATGCAAACCCACATGATGCCATACCTTTCACCTCCTCATATATAATATTGTATAATTCTTGTTTTTTAATGAAAAACAAGCTATTACACCTTATCTAATAACAAAGCATTAGGTATTTTTTTAATAAAAAAATACGAAGAAATTATTAATATAAAACCTACAATTGCAACTATTCCAATTACACCAACAGATATTTTCTGAAAAGTATCCATCAACATCATTATCGATATTATTAATAACACTGGTAATATTAAAGAAATCATCATTACTATTATTTCTCTTTTTATTATCCATATGATAAGCATATTTATTGCAATAAAGGAAAGTCCAATTAGTATGCCTGTAATAATAAACTCTATATCAGTTACAAAATTAACCGCTATATATCCTTTTTGGAAATACATATACATCATAGCAACGCACCCTACTATAGATAATATAAAACCTACAATAAAGCTATATACCACTTTTGCTAACCAGATAAGCTCTTTTCTTTTTGTCATACCTAATAATATAGGCATAACTTTCGCCTTCATATCTACTCCCATATTAATATTAGAAATAAGACTCCCCATTACCGCCATGTTTAATGCAGTAAAAATAAATAACTGTCCTCTTAATATTTTTTCATTAAAAATTACAGCATTATTAATATTGCTTATGAAAAAATACAACTCCAACCCAAAATATAATAAACATAATGGAAAACAGGATTTAAAAAATACTTTATTTTCCTTCCAAATTATTGTTTTTAAAATCTTATTCTTCATATACTTTCAAATATATTTCCTTTAAATTCAAATATTTTTTTGATATTTCTCTGATACTAATCTGATTATTTTGAATTTCATCAATTAATACATCAGCATCACTCTCGTTCAAATGAATTTCAAACTTATCTTCACTTTTTTTATAATCTATATTTTTATTATCTAATAATACTTTTATATCTCTCGGATTGCGCCCTACTATTTCTAAGTGTTTAAACTTCATTCTTTCAATATTTGATAAATCACGTTCAAAAAGAATTTTTCCCTTCTTCATTATCCCCACTGAATCACATAAATCGATTATTTCATCTACATTATGTGATACAAAAATAGCACTATTATCCCCTTCTTTTACCCATTCCCGAATACATTTAGATATTATTGTTCTTGAATTAATATCAAGTCCATCATATGGTTCATCCAGTAATAGCAAGTTAGGTTTTATCATTAACGCTCTTGCTAAAACCACTCTTCTTTTAAGTCCCTTTGACAATTTACTTATTATTATTTTTTTATATTCTTCCAGATTAACCATCCTCAAGTATTTTTTTACATATTCTTTATTATATACGCCATGAAGTCTTGCAAAAAATTCCAGATTAAACCAAACTGAATATTGATCATATAAACCATTATCATCTAAAACAAGTCCAATAACGCTGTCTTTATTAGAAAAAGAAATGGTTCCACCGTTATACTCAATAAGATCCGCTATTATTTTTAATAACGTAGTTTTTCCAGATCCATTTTCTCCTAATAAACCATATATATGATTTTTTTTTATAGCCATGGTTAAATTATTTATAACCACTTTTTCTTCGTATTTTTTTATAATATTGCTTAATTCGACTAAATTACTGTTTTCCACAAATATACTTCCCCTCCATATTTTTTTCTTTTAAATCTCTATGTAGCATCATACAATCATTGCACGCCCACTTTAATGAACATTTTTCACATGATGATATTTTTTTCCTAAGTGTCCAATATTTCGAAATTTTGCCATTACAAAATGCTTTATCAATTTTTTCATTCGATAGATTTAAAATCACTTCATCCCACGCCGGACAAACCTTAACATCTCCATTTAAGGAAATTGCCATATTCCCTCGTAAACATCTATTATTATTCTTTTGAATTAAAATTTCATCCATTGAATAATTTATTCTTACGTTAAAATCATCCAACGTCAAGGGTGTATTTACATAATTTATCTTTTCAATTATAGTATACTTCCTTATATTATTTTCCTTCAATAATTCTATTGATGTTTTTATCAACTCCGTCTTTTCAATTAGAACCAATTTATACTTTATTTTTGTATTATCTACATTTAGTATAGATTCTTTAATTCTATTAATATTTTTTTTAACATCAGTTAATGTAATATCCAAACAAACCTTATTACCTCTCATAAAATCAATTTTATTAATATCAATACATAAAGCATTTGATACCAATGTAATCTTTGTTTTTTTATTATTATTTCTAATAGCTAAAATCGTTTTTTCTATATAACCCCAGTTTGTAAAAGGATTTCCTCCTAGTATGACTACCTCTTCAACAGGAATATTTAATATCCTATTTAAACAATCCGTTAGAATACTCTGATCACACACATTTTCTTCATTTTCCCAAATCGCACACACCCTACAAGGTCTTGTCAAACTATCCCATCCACATAATTTACAATTCACTCCGCATTCTCGCGATGCTTCAATATATAATTTTTTTAATCTAGGCGGATTTTCTATAATCCCCGGTATACTTTTTTCATTATTAAAGAATAACTTCGTATTGTATACCGATGTATCATACAAATATAATACCCCCTCATCAAGTAATTTATTTACAAGTTCTTTAAACTTCTCATCAACGTTATCCTCTATATATTCAACTCTATTATTCAGTAAACTATTGAAAATATTCGCATATTCATTTTCAATATGGTAATTCCTCCCACTTAAATTAAAAAAACACCCATCATCCCCATAATATTCATATCTAGCAATTGGTAACAGTCGTAAAAAAGCCATTTTTCTCCTCACATTTTCCTATCTATTTAAAGCCCATTCTATTTTATTTTCAAATATATCAAATGCATTGGGATTAATTTCCAAGATGGAATAAATAACAACCAATAGCATTCTAAAATTTTCAATTAGATTATTACAATTTTTTTCCTGAACTTGTTCATCTAAGCATAATGTAGAATAACAAACAGGGCATGCCTTATACAGAGGACAATACCCACATTTTTCAGCACATTTTTTTTGTTATATTTTTTCATTACATTAACTATCGCTTTAAAATCAATACCATCATATACGTTTCCAATAGGCATACTATAATCAACTCTTTCACACATATCAAACGTTCCATCAACTCTAACGGACAGCTTTGTTCCTGGAACACAAGCCCCTGTATATGGTAAAATGGGTACCTTATAGTCTTTATACATCCTTCTCATAAAAAAAAGCGCAGAATTAAGATTCCAAAACATATCTGCATATTCATTTGAAAAACTATTATTTTTCATATCCCCTATAAATAATTTTAATATTTCACTATATTCCGCATTGAATTTCTCAATATCTTCCTTTCTAAACTTTTTGTAATAATTCGTATTTTTATCTAATACGGCGTTAACAAATGATAATCTCGGTAAATCCTCATCTTTAAAAAATTCATTATTTTCTAATAAATTTGTTTTATAATCGAATACACTTATTATATTAATTCTATTATAATCGGGATATTTTTCCTTGAAAGATTTCAAATTATTCATGATTATATCAAAAGAACCTTTATTATTCGGAAGAACTCTATTTCTATCATGATTATTTTTGTTTCCATCCAAACTAACCGAAATATAAAAATCATTAGAAACTAAGTATTCCGCAATTTCATTCTGCAATAATAAACCATTTGATGTTATGCTAAAAATATACTCTGACGGACAATTTTCTTTAGTATATTCCACACATTTTTTAATTATTTCGAAATTTAATAGTGGTTCTCCTCCATAAAATGTAACAACACATTTTTTTCCTGGATTATACATTAATACCTTCTTAAATTCCTTAAAATAATAATCTAATGCATCTATTGCAGTTTTTTCACTCATTATCTTATCCGTTCTATTTCTTGTATTGTCATATGACTCAGAAAAAAAACAATATTTACATCTCAAATTACAATTTTCAGTTAAATTAAGAACTATCTGTCCAAAATACCCCAGCTTAAACAAACATATTTCAACTTCTTGCTCATCAAACCTATCAATAAATTGTTGTTCTCTCTTTACCTGTTCACTTGTCTTATAAAATCCTGTAAATAACCTCGAATATTTTTCTACAAAAGATAATCCCCTTTTTACCATTTTTTCGTTTTTATATTTTTTAAATAATATTTTTTCAACATCTTCAATTGTATTTCCCTCATATAAATCAATACTCTCTTTTATTATTTCATCACACGCGATAACACATCCCGTATTAGAATCATATATATACTGATTTCCATTTACTGTTTTAAAGTCGATATAACATTTTTTCTTCATTCCTTACTCCACATCCCTTATGACGTTATTTTTTCTGCAAATATGTGTGTTTTATATATTTATCTTCACATTCCAATCAATTGTATGACATTTTTTTCATTAGTTAATTTAAGCATAAAAGCAGAACTATTGTAAAAAAAAAGAGAGTTGTGTCAAGTAAAATTGCATATTTTTTAAATTATTTTTCATCAAATGTTAATAATAAAAAATCTCCAGGATCCTAGGTACATACTAGACTCCCGGAGATTCTTCACCTTATATTATATTACCTATCCAATTCTATTGTAAATCGCTTTATTCCACCAGAGAATTTATAATCTCCTACCCAGAGGTATTTGCCATCATAATTTAAATAATGGGCATTAAAGAACGTATCACTGGACTGAATTGACTTTGCATCATAGGCCATATCAAAGAATTCATTTGTTGGATCTGACAGCAATACATCATAACCATCATACATAGAGGAACCAAGTCCAAGAACAGCTATAGATTTTTTCTCCTGCTCCTGTATTTCAGATACTGCATCATCTATGGAATTCCATATTATAACTCTTCCAAATCCTCCATCACTAAGCACAACTTTTCCAGTTTTTGTAACTAATGCGTCTGCCACACCATTAAATGATCTGTATACCTCCTCATATCTTCTTTCACCATTATCTAATCCCACTACCATCTTAACTTGGGCGCCTTCAATTACATTTGCGTTATTGTAGGCTGTATCATTTAAAATATCAGCTACATTTACTATTGTGGCTGTATCTGTACTAGAGGCCATAGCAATGTATGTATTTCCATCATCACACTTCGTTACATGAATTGAAGGGCTGTCGTAACTAATCACTCTTTCAGATGGAGCCTTAAATGTAAGCTTTAATATTTTAACTGGCTCATCTCCATCTTTAGGTATACCCTGATAAATATAAAGCTCATCGTGCTGAACAAGATATAAATACCCATCACAATAGTCAATTGATTTAATATAATTAAACTCTCTATTTCCTATTTTTTTATTAAGATATATATCCGGATACTCTCCTTCAAATACATCCTCAATATTTTCCCAATAATAAAGTCTTCCTCTTTCAGCTATAACAAGGCCTGTTTTATTATTCTTATTAATTAGTGCTGCATCTTCCACAGGTCTTGTAAAAGTTATTCTCATATCTGGTTTTGCATCATTTTCATTTGGAATCTTCTTCCAAAGACAAACCACTCCATTATAGTCATCTATTGCAAGCATTCTTTCCCCATCTGAAACAACGATACAGTTCTGATATTTGTACATTACATCTGCTGTCTTTACATAAGGATTTTCAGCACCAATACAGATATCAGGCACATCTATACAATGCTTTTCTATAACGCCTATATCCCTTCTATTCCAATAATAAGCCCCATTATAGACAAATGTATCTCCGTCAATTTCTTCTAGTTCAGATATATTAATATCTGCAGGTTCATCAGGGAACTGATTTGCAGCAAAGCCAACTACCTTTCCTGCATTTATGCCTACTGAAAATAGATTACCTTTTTCATCCTGAACAAGAGAACATATGTCTCCTCCCAGGAAATAATAATAGTCATCTGCATCTATCTGACTTCCGCCTATATAATAATCCGGCCTGTCACTGGCGTTATCAATTTTTCCATCTTTCCAGACAGTTATTGCTCCTGCCTCATGAAGAAGAAGAGTTCCTTTAGGAATAACCTTACCGTCTTTTGTTGTCATATCATACTTTAAATAAAGTCCAGATGGCTGTCCTGAATTTCCGTCCCAATATGTAAAATCTCCCGGATTTTCAGCAAATTGGAAAAGAACTTTTGAGTCATCATTTTTGCTTCTAATTTCCTCATAGGATATATTTTCATAATCATTAAAGACTCTTAAAGCTGTCATATTAGCCCCGTCAGACTGAACTATATTATGATCTCCTATAAGAAGAATATTATCCTTACAGGTTATAGTACGTGGAGTACCTCCTGTCTTAATAACTTTATCTGGAAATTTATCCTCTCTTGTTGGAAATCCCTTATCCCATATAAGAACATATCCATTCTGAGTTGATGTACATATAAGTTTTCCTTCCTCTGTCCATAAATCCCAAGGCCAGGCAATTCTTGATTCATTGGAATTTATAAATGCAGCTTCTTCTCCATAGTTGTAGTCTGTATGGTCAATCATCTGCATAATAGAGAAATCTGCAGGAGTACCATTTGCCCCTTCATCTGGAAGATCTTCCCATACAAGAATTCTGTCATTCTTTGCGTCTGCCACAAAGATTTTAACTTTTTCATCTTTAGTAACAGTAGCTGCAACTCCCACAGGCCAGTTAAGACTTCCCAGGTCATATCCCGCCTTTGAAGACTCCGCATCTTTTTGTCCTAAGACACAATAAATATATTTTGAAACATCTGCCCCATTGAATAATCTGTCTTCTGGCACCTTAAATATTATTACTCTGTTAGACCATGTGTCTGACAGGAAATAATAATTAAATCCGTCCAAACAAACTGAATCCATATCTCCCGGATGCTCATAATAAGTATCACTGCATTTTTCCATACCGGAAGAAAGAAGTGTAAGATCTAAAGCCATTCCATCTTTTAATTCACGATACTCTGGATTTTCTGCAGCTATATATGAATTATTCTCTATAAAATCTGTTTTATAAAGACTTGAAAATGATTCAACATATACAGATACTGATTTATAGTAAATTCCATTTACAGAATTAAATCCCACTCTGATATCGCACCTTCCGCCTTCTCCTGGAACTGCGTATATTACGCCCTCTTTATCAACCTTTGCAATTGTTTCATCAGAAGAACTCCAGCTATATTCTACTTCTGTTCCCTTTACTAAAACATCCAGATCAAAATATTCCCCTGGTTCAAGGCGTACTCCCATTCGGGAGAATTCAAAATCAATAACATTTACAGTACATTTATACTGCTTTCCTTCATAAGTCGCTGTTATTTCACAACTTCCCGGTTGATTGCCAAATACTTCACCGTTTCCAACTCCAGCTATATTATTATTTGAAGAACTCCAGCTAACTTTATTTTTATCTGCTTCTTTTAAATCCAGCTGATATTTTTCTCCAGCTCCAAGAAATATATTTTTCTGATTAAGTTCATATGTCTTATCCTCTTTAATTTCTTCTTTTAGGGCACCACTGGAATCAAATAAATATTTCTTTCCATCTATTGTTTGTCTTCCAGTTACCATGGCTCCAGAGGAATCCATATAATATTTTTTTCCTCCTGAATTAACCCAACCGGTTACCATAGCTCCAGAAGAATTCATATAGTACCATTTTCCGCCCGATTTTACCCAGCCAGTTGCCATAGCACCACTGGAATTCATATAATACCATTTACCGCCTGATTTTACCCAGCCTGTAGCCATAGCTCCAGAAGGATTCAAATAATACCATTTTCCACTAACCTTGATCCAGCCGGTCTCCATATAACCCTTGGAATTAAAATGATACCATTTTCCACCAATACTAGCCCACTTACTTGCAGGATAAGATCCATCCTGATAACAATACCACCAACCGGTAGCATTATGTTTCCACCCCGCAGTGGCTGCATCAACTTGCCCATATCCACTTTTAAAACGAACTGAAAAAATGAGAAAAAGCGCAAGAAAAAAAGCTAAAAACCTTTTTGTTTTTACCATAAAACACCTCCCTGACATTATAATTTTAACTACTTCTTTTCTACTTACCCCTAAATAGAATTTTTTCTTCCTGCAGATATTTCCCGCAAGAAGTCCTACATATATAAATTATAAAATACAGGATTTTATTACTCAAATGAAGGAATTGTGAAATGGTTTTAAACAAAGAAAATCGGGATCCCCTCTAGAAAGGTTTCCCGATTTAACAGTGTGCGTGTTAGAGGATTCGAACCCCCGGCCTTTTGATCCGTAGTCAAACGCTCTATCCAGCTGAGCTAAACACGCAAAATATATATGAAGTCGCATCAGCAACAAAAGATATTATATACTTACAATGTATTCTATGTCAAGAGAAAAATTATCTTTTTTTGAAGCAATTGCAATAATATATTCTTCTTTATAGCTGTTTTCATTCATAAGATATATATATCCATTATTATCCTTTACTTTGCAGCTGTCTGTAGTCACTTCAAATGACTTTAACGGAATGCTTATCCCTGTACCATTCAGCTTAAGATATGCCTCTTTCATAGTCCAGATCTTTCTAAATACTATCTGTTTCTCATCTTCAGGCGCATCCTCAACTGCACTTCTTTCTTTATCTGTAAACAGTCGTCTTGTAACAGCATAATTTTTATCATCCTTTGTTTCTATGTCAACACCGCACTCACTATCATCTGTGACCACAACACAGTAATTACCTGAATGGGCTATATTAAAGAAACAGTTTTCAAATCCTTTAAGATATGGCTTTCCCATTTCATTATATCTGATCTTTATATCATCCTTACTGATACCAAAGGATTTTTTTAAAGCTCTCTGTACTAAAAGACCTGCACCGGCTGAAGTAAGGATTGCATCTTCCACCTTAAGTTTATCGAGCTTTTCTTTTCTCCAGTCACAGAGCATTTCCCTTACAGCCTTAATCTTTTCGCCAATATAAATCTTATCAACTTTATAAATATATACTTTCATTAAAATATCCCCTTAATATCAATAAGATTTTATCACAGCGCTTAAGATAGTTGTAACTTTATTTTTTGAAAAAGCCGGGAAATCGTTATCACTCGACCTCCCGGCAACCCGCTTTAATACAAATACTTTTAAGCATGTCTAGCTTTATTATTTTCTCTTCTCAAGTCTGGAAAGCACTTCAAGCAGAACACTCGCTTCCTTTTCTCTCGCTATTCCAAAATACATTTTAAATCTGGAAGCATCTTCCATATTCTCTGTAATTGAGATCTTGATAAGAAGATTTCTTGCAGTAAGCATGTTTTTAACTACAAGGCTGTAGTTATCCAGCAGCTCCGCATCATAGGCGATGTAGCCTCTTTCCATAAGATATTTTATTCTCTCATACATAAGTTTTTTATGATCATAGAGAACATGAATCGCTCTTATGTCAAAATCAGGCTCTTCCATATTAACCTGTTCCATAAGCCTGTCATAGACCGCATCTAAAACGCTTATACCATAAGTTGTATTATCATGAACGTTTCTTAACATCCTATATTTTTTCTTTGTATTTACCGAATTCAGATATTCAAAAATACTCTCTTTGATGAATTCGATATCTACTTCATACACAGGATTTTCTGTATTCTTAAAGATAACATAAAGCCCTCTGTGACCCATATAGTCATCTCTGAACATATGATCTTCATCTGGTGAAATGGCTTCATAACCTTTTCTTAATTCATCAAAAGAAACGGTATTGTGAGAATATCTCTCCTTAAATGTAAAATCACCTGTATAAAAATATTTCTTATCCCTGTTATATCCATAAATAAATAATTCATGAGGAAACTTATAATCTACGCTATAATCACTTAGAATCTTTGCTTCATCAAAAACACCATAAACATAACCACCCAGATCAAGTGTCTTAATGATAAAATCTACTATATCCCCACAATAGCACTCTATCTGGGATTTAGTCATAAGTGAAGTTACCAGATACGGACAAGCCTTTAAAGAACTTGTACCGGGGATCATATCTGCAAAGAGGATCTCATCCCCTGTAAATATCTCTTCAACTTTAAAACTTCTTAACTGAATATAATTACTGTATATCCACTTTTTTGCATTATCATCCTCTGAAAGGATTGAGAATAATGTTGCATGCCACTGCCATGAGGTAATAAGTGGATTCCTTGTTACCGGCAAACGCATCTTATCTTCCATACTCTATCCCTCCAATAACTCTTTTCTCTCCTGCCTGTTCTTCCAACTTATTGCCCACTCTCTCGATCAGATCATCAAATGTTCTATAATCGGAAATATCTAACTCATAATCCGAAAACTTCACCTTAAACATATTCTCGCAGGAAACAATAAGTTTAATGATTGAGATAGAATTGACACCATATTCAGTTATTAAATCCTTTGTGGTATCAACATTTTTAATTTCCGGAAGTGCCTCATTTATAAGACTTATCACCGCTTCCTGAATCTTCGTCATCCCCATCTTTAACCCCCTCTCCAATGGTTATTTTATACAAAACAACTACTGATTCAAATGCAAATCTAGTAACATTTTACTATTTTTTTTCTTTAAAATCAACTAAAAAAGAGACCTGTCGTTAACCGACAGGTCTCAAATATTTTATAAAATGCTATATTACTCTTCAGTTGAAACAGCAACATCCATAAACTTCTGTGGATTAAGCTTGATTCCAGGGCCCATTGTTGAAGTGATTGTTACACTTCTTAAATACTGACCCTTAGCTGCTGCTGGTCTAGCTTTAACTACAGCATCTAATAAGGCTTTAAAGTTGTCCGCGATCTTAGCTTCTTCGAATGAAGCCTTTCCTACTGGCACGTGGATAATGTTTGCCTTGTCAAGTCTGTATTCGATCTTACCGGCTTTAACGTCAGCGATTGCCTTAGCAACGTCCATTGTAACTGTACCAGCCTTAGGATTTGGCATTAATCCCTTAGGTCCGAGTACACGTCCTAAACGTCCTACAACACCCATCATATCAGGTGTAGCAATAACAACGTCGAAGTCTAACCAACCTTCGTTCTGGATCTTTGGAACGAGCTCATCGCCACCAGCGTAATCTGCGCCTGCAGCAAGTGCTTCGTCAACCTTGTTACCCTTAGCAAATACGAGAACCTTAACAGTCTTACCTGTACCGTGAGGAAGAACTACGGCACCACGTACCTGCTGATCAGCATGACGTCCATCAACACCGAGCTTTAAGTGAGCTTCAACTGTCTCATCGAACTTTGCGCTGGCTACTTTCTTGATAACTGAAACAGCCTCATCAAGGTCATATAACTTATTCTTTTCTACGAGCTTTGCAGCTTCGATATATCTCTTACCTTTTTTCATTAAATAAACCTCCTGTGGTATTATCGGAGGAGCGACCTCCTTCCACCTAATTAATTATTAATCACTGTGAATTATTCTACTACTTCAACGCCCATTGAACGTGCTGTACCTGCGATCATGCTCATAGCAGCCTCGAGGCTTGCAGCGTTAAGGTCTGGGAGCTTTGTCTTAGCAATCTCTTCAACCTGAGCCTTTGTAATCTTTCCAGCTTTCTTTCTGTTAGGTTCACCTGAAGCCTTTGAAAGCTTAGCAGCCTTCTTGATAAGAACTGCAGCTGGAGGAGTCTTTGTGATGAAGCTAAAGCTTCTATCAGCATAAACAGTGATAACTACTGGGATGATCATATCACCCTGATCAGCTGTCTTTGCATTGAACTGCTTTGTGAATTCTACGATATTAACACCGTGCTGACCAAGTGCTGGTCCAACAGGTGGTGCAGGAGTTGCCTTACCTGCAGGTATCTGTAATTTAATGTATCCTGTTACTTTCTTCGCCATCTTAGCGTACCTCCTAAAAGTGGTATTAACGGGTTCTTCTAACCCTTCCACAAATTGTTACAATTTCTCAATATCACCTAAGCCGATTTCAACATCTGTTGAACGACCGAAGATATCAATATCGATTGTTACTGTCTGCTTAGTAGCATTAATTGACTTGATAACACCGATTGTGTCTGCCCATGCACCTGCGATTACTTTGATAGAATCGCCAATCTCAACGTCGATCTCGATATCGTCTGACTTAACGCCAAGCTTCCTCATCTCTTCATCGCTGAGAGGTACAGGTTCTGATCCAGGTCCAACAAATCCTGTTACACCACGAGTATTTCTTACAACGTACCATGTAACATCATTCTTGATCATGTGAACAAGAACATAACCTGGGAAAATTTTTCTTGAAACGACCCTCTTAGTGCCGTTCTTCATTTCGGTAACGTCCTGAACAGGAACCATAACTTCGAACATCTGGTCCTGAAGTTTACGATTCTCAATAGTCTTCTCGATATCAGTCTTTACTTTGTTCTCGTATCCTGAGTATGTATGGACTACATACCAATGTGGTTCATTATCCCCACCCTGCTTGATATTTTTTGATACAGGGGCCTCTGATGCATTGATGTTTTCAATGTTTGTTACATTTTCAATTCTATCTTCTGCCATCTTTACACTCCCTAATTAAAAAATAAAAGTAAGTCCATACTGAAGAACCTGATCAACACCCCAGATAATCGCACCAAGCAACACTGCTGAAACAACCACAACGACTGTTTCTTTGATAAGCTGGTTCTTAGATGGCCAAGTTATCTTGCCAAATTCAGCCTTGATAGACTTGAACCAACTTCTCTCTAAAGCAGGTGATGTCTCTTTCTTATCTGACATAATAATTCTCCTAATTTAGACTATTTTGTTTCCTTGTGAACTGTATGAGCCTTGCAGAATGGACAATACTTCTTTGTTTCCATTCTATCAGGGTGCTGTCTCTTATCCTTAGTCATATTGTAATTACGCTGTTTACAATCCTGACATGCCAATGTGATCTTTACGCGCACAACTGTCACCTCCGTATTTTTTTATTTTGTACAACTTTTGCCTTGCGAAATTCGGTCGTTTATTTCCAGCCGTCGCTGGTAATGTGCACCATTTCATGCACAAAAATAAAAGCCCGAAGGCATCGCAACGTATAGATTACCATAATACGTACTGATGCGTCAAGGCTTTTATTGTATATGTTCTTATTTAATTCTCACTTTGTAAGATATCAAGTTCTTCTTTTGTTAATTTTCTGTAGGATCCAATGGATAAATCTTCCGGAAGCTTAAGCAGCCCCATAGAAATTCTCTTCAGGTATATAACCTCACATCCAACAGCTTCAAACATTCTCTTTACCTGATGGAATCTTCCTTCTCTTATAGTAAGATAAGTTCCTGTTAGTTTCTCATCAAAAATGCTGTCATCTATCTTATCACTATTCTTTATATAATTCAAAGCATCTTTAAAACAAGGCGATTCATCTTCTTTTAAGATCAAAAGATCTGCAGGTTTTGTAAGCGTTTCATCATGAATATCAACTCCTAAAAGAAAGGCTTTCTTTGTATCCTCATTAACAGGACCTCTTACATAGGCAAAATATGTCTTATCCACATGTTTTCCTGGCTTAAGAAGTCTGTTGGCGAGATGTCCGTCATTGGTAATAAGAAGAAGTCCCTCTGTATCCCTGTCAAGACGCCCCACAGGAAACAGATCTCTTCTTTTTCTTTCTTTGATAAGATCAACTACTGTCTTCTCCTTCTTATCCTCCGCCGCAGAAATGATTCCTGCCGGTTTATTCAGAAGATAATATTCAAATTCTTCATGACAGATCACTTTACCGTCTACAGCTACCTCATCACTTTCTGTATCGACTTTTGTATCCGGCTTTATTATCTTTATACCATTTACAGTTATATTATGTCTCTTTAATAATTGTTTTACTTCACTTCTTGTGCCAAGTCCTGCATCACAAAGGAGCTTGTCAAGTCTGATTAATTTCATTTAGCAATAACCTTTACAATAGCTACTATTAATACTATAATTCCAAGTCCGATACGATAATATCCAAAGGCTTTAAAATCGTGAGACTTGATATATTTCATCAGGAATTTGATCACAAATATTGATACTATAAATGAAATTCCCATTCCAAGTATCAGTGCAAAGAATTCATATGCTTTAAAATGGAATCCGAATTTAAGGATTTTTAAAAGACTCGCACCAAACATAGCTGGAATTCCAAGGAAGAAAGTATATTCTGCTGCAACCTTTCTTGATAATCCTATCCAGAGACCACCAATGATAGTTGCTCCTGATCTTGATGTACCAGGAATGATAGAAAGCACCTGAAAAAGCCCTATCATAAGAGCATCCTTATAAGTCATCCTTTTCATCTTTTCTACTCTTGGTTTTCTTCCTTTATTTCTATTCTCAATAAAGATAAACCATACGCCGTATGCGATAAGCATTATTGCAATCACAACTGCATTATGAAGATGTTTATCAATAAAGTCATCAAATAACAGGCCTATAACCATAACAGGTAATGTACCTATTATAACTTTAACCCACATGAGAAGTGTTGAGCGCTTAACAACAACACCGGAATTTGTCCCTTCTTCTTTATAAAAAGGCCAAAGACGTTTCCAATAGATAACAACAACAGCCATTATAGCTCCCAGCTGTATTACCACCAGAAACATATTCATAAACTGCTCTGATACATTTAATTTAAGGAATTCATTTACAAGAAGCATATGCCCCGTACTGCTTATTGGTAGCCATTCTGTGATTCCTTCCACAATTCCAAGAAAAATAACCTTTATTATCTCTAAAAAGCTCATACCTGCCCCCTTTTAGTTTTTTGTCATAACAAAGAAATTATAACTTATTTTTCACAATCAATCTATCTTTTTTTCTTATTTTTCAACCAGTTCTGTATATTTATCCGCCACCTGGTTAACTTCTCCAAAATCTATCATCTTTCCATGATCAAGTATCATGGCTTTGTTGCATATTCTTCTTACCTGATCTGTATTATGGGATACAAAGAGAACTGTAACACCTTTATCAAGAAGAGACATGAGCTTCTTCTCACTCTTTTTCTTAAATTTTGCATCACCAACAGATAGTACTTCATCAAGGATCAGGATATCCGGTTCAACAATGGTTGCTATGGCAAAGCCAAGTCTGGTCTTCATACCGGAAGAATAATTCTTAAGAGGAACAT
>DFFQ01000013.1 GCA_002371025.1 Lachnospiraceae bacterium UBA3772
CCTGTTAAAATATCATCACAGCAGTTACCAGTGAATAATTCGTCACAATATTTACAGTTCATTCCTTTTCTCCTTTCATTTGCAATCGTCAGCATCTTTAGTAGTTAAAGCATGCACAGCCTGCTCAACCGCTATGATCTGCTTTTCAAGAAGCTCTATATAATCGAATAGTTCTTTCTCAAATGGTCCTCTGTATTTCTTTCTGAGGTTTATCCATTTGTTTGATCTCGTGAAGTCTTTCATCCCTAATTCCTCCCATGCAATCGAATTCGAAAAATATAACCCCATGACATTTCTGCCACAGGGTTTTCGTGAGTTACTTGAGAAGTCTCATATCATCTAAGATATGACTCCAGTTTTCTCCTGATTTGTATCTCTCTTCAGCACGAAGCTTTTCTCTTGCTGTCAAAGGCCTTCTTGCTTTAGCATACATTCCAGTTCTGGGATCGTAAAATTCGGTTTCCCGCCTTCTTTCCTCTGTCTTTACTGTCTTATACTTCACTCCCTTTGCAATAAGTGGAGCTCCGATAGCAGCAAGTCCAGCGGCTTCAGCAGGATGCTCCAAACACCACTGAATCCCAGATGCAACTTTCTGTTTGCCAGCATCAATAGTATCTTTGACTTTCTTCTTGAAAGCCTCCTTTTTGAAGTCTTTAAAGAATACAACTTTTTCGTTCTGCTGTTCCATAATCATTCTCCTTTCAAATATAAATGAGATCACCAAGTCTCTCACTATAGGAAAGGTAAAAATTGCGGAATTAGTCTTTTGCATCTTTGAATAAATGCTTATCGATAACTTTAAACAGCTCCTGATACATTTCAGCGTATTCCGTTGGATCCTCTAGTTCTATCATGGAGCCGTTGCATCCTCGTCTAATAGAACCTAAAGAATTGATACTGGCTTTATAGTTGCCAAGTGTTATATCGCAGATCTTTAAGCATGACTTTTCGAGTTCTCTATAATTTTCGTAATAATGATTTAATTTTTCTTCCGGAATATCATCTCCCATATGCTTATTAAGCTCTGTAATGTACTTCAAGAATGTGCTTTCATTTTTCGTGACAAGATTAGTTATTCCGCTTTTGTATTGTAAAGGATTGGATCTCAGCTCTTTTTCCTGCTTGATAGATTTAAATAATTCGTTAAGTTCTACATCATTTAAAGTACTCAGATCAATGTTCATAAACTTCCTCCCTATTTTCAACAATCACATTCGGATTCCAAATAACTATCGAGTCTACATCCCATGTATTAAATCGACCGGGATTAGTATGAAGTTCCCAATAATTATCAGCATGAATAAGTTCCATTCCGTCGTATTCTTTCATGATGACATTAAAATCCAAATAACGTGAATGCATTTTGTGGTACTGCTTAAGATACTTCCAAATATCTTTATCCTTCTTGACAGTAAGAATCTTTGCTGTATCTTTCACAGAAAATATAAAGTGCGAATTCAAACTATCTAAATGAAACTCTTCGCCTTCACACCAATCTCTCCATGATAAGTCAGTGCATACAGGAGATCCCCATAGTCCATACGGAGGTTTATTAAGATAATAATTGTCACGTCCTAAGTTGATTTTCTCTTTGAACTTATCTAAATCGAAGTGATCGTTTCCATAATGCACATATTTTCTGTTCATAAACTTCCTCCCAAGAAATATAATTAAGCATACTTCCTCTGCAGCTCATCAATCCTGAAATCTGACTTAGCCCTTGTAAGGTCCATGGTATGCTCTTCTGTTTCAAGCAAAATATAAGCATAAGTAAGCATCCTGATTATCTCTTCTCTCTCCGCTCCTTTTGCTTTCATCTTCCTTGCTACACTAAGGCATTTCAGAAGGTGCGCCTTTGTTTCCAATTTTTGCTTTATAGACCCCTTATCTTTCAAAATATAACATTCCACCGGGTCGTTTCCGTTGTACGCAATAGCATTAACAAAGTATTTTCCGAGTTCCATCATTTCGTTTTTATCTACAAGTGCCATTTTTATACTCCCCTCTTGATTTGTATGATTATTCTTCTGACCATTTTTCAGTAAGTAGTGCTTTCAAATGCTTGTTTTCTTCCGCTACTCGATCAATAATTCCTTGAAGCCTTAAGATTTCTTCATCGATGCTGTCACCTTCTTTTACAAGAGAATATAATAGATCAGTATCTTCCGGATACATAGCGAGTGCAAGCAAGCTATTATACACATCTTCTGGCATTCTTTTTGCTATTTCATGCTCGTACCTATGACAAGTCGACGATGATATGCCGAGTGTCTTTCCAAATTGCTTCATTGACATGCCATAGTGATCTCGAATTCTCTTAAACGCCTTGCCAAATCCAGGACAAATAGTGTAGCCTTTCATATATAATCCTCCTTTCAAAAAGAAATAGAGGACAAGATAATCCTGCCCTCTTGGTTTCCTAATTTGTACTTTAGTTGTTATGATCCATTACGATCAAAACAAGCCCAGCACAAATCAAGATTACTCCAATAGTAAACATATTATTTGTCCTCCTTCTTCATCAGTCTTCATTACTGGTTTCCTTACGGGAAGATCTGACTGCCCGATTATAAGAAACCTTTTCGTAAATAGCTACTCCAGCCCAGATCATTCCACAAATAGCGAATGATGCCGCTGTGATAACGCCAGTTACAATCATAGATTCCTTTGTTATCAAATCAGTCATTTTCTTGTTCCACATAATATTTCCTCCTTAAAAATGAATACTTATATGATTCATTAAAAGGCCTGTAAAAATTGCGATTCATAAAAAAAGAGCCTATGCAGCTCTTTCGTGTAGTACTTCAAACCAAGTATGCATTGGATCATGCATTCCCACATATTTATGCCAGAATGAAGAATTGGCTTCTTCACTAATAACTTCGTGAAATGGATTTGTCTTATAATAGTCCAAAACACGGTTTATATAGTTCTGTGCCTCCTCTTCTGTGCTATAGATAAAGAATTGTTCAGTTCCAACTACTTCGTTCTCCATGAACACACGAACGACATAGACCTCTTTATAGTCTTTCTTAAATAAATCTTTAACGGCTTCCTTGTAAGAATAATACATAGTTTTCCTCCTTTTAAAAATATCGTTTAAGATTATTTCATTAGAGGGAATGTAAATTGTGCGATTCATAAAAACAAGAGGACCTGTGATAGTCTTTCACAAGCCCTCCTGCCTTTAACGTTTGTTATTACTTATTCTTCCGACGATGATCCCAATCGCCAGAGGTACAAATAATACAATAACAATAACCGCAATCACTGGTGCGATTATCTGCAGAATAGCTCCCAGTATCGGAAGCACAACTGCCAAAATAATACATACCAGTCCAAGAGTCAACAATGTCATCATAATATTTTTCCTCCTTAAAATATAATCAATCCATCATTAGATTCATTATAAGGAGTGTAAAAATTGTGGGGACCTGTAATAGATCCCCATTCCTTTCACATGTTCTTCATCACCTCCTCGAAATGCTTTAATAGTCTCTCATTAGTCTTAAGTAAGTCATTCGTCAGTTCCTCAATCTCCAGATGCTGCAATGATCTATCCTCGACAGATCTATCAGCATAAAGAGCCATAGTACTTTCACTATCTTTAACTTTTCTAAATCCAAACATAATAAAATCCTCCTTCTATGATAAAACAACATTTGTTCTATAAAAGGAGATGCAATTTTTGCGAACAGTTTGTTCTATTTAGAACTCAATTTAACTTCACCGAGAAAAATATAAGAGGAGGATTAATTCACCTCCTTTCTTTTGTCCTTCTTCTCGTACTTGTCAAGGAAATAAGCTGTCGTTAATGACACTCCATAGCAGGCTATTCCGTACATCATAATTCCTGTTCCGACACTATTTACCGTGTCAGATACAAGACTCAAATTGTACATAACCCTTACTATGAAAGCTGCAATCATTGTCATTAGCAAGTTTCCATAACCAAATACTGCTAAGGCCAACCAAGCTTTTTCATGTTTCATAATCCTTTTCCTCCTTATAGATCATTATGTTCTATAATAAAGGATGTAAAAATTGCAAAAATATAAGGACCTGCAGCATTAACTGCAAGCCCTTATGCTTTTATTTCTTCTTTTCTTCAGATTCGTCTCCGGAGAGCTGTTTCTTCACCTCCTTTTCTACGGTATACTCCATTTTCTTGTCCTCAACAATGCCAGCCAATATAGCTAAGCCAGCACCGAATAAGCCAAGTCCTGCCTTCCCGAGATCTAAATTCATTTTCATAACTGTAGTTCTCCTTTCAAATAATCTGAAATTGTATCATTAAAAGCCATGAAATATTTGCGGTTCGTTCGAAAAAGAAAGAGCACCTGTAAAAGATGCCCTTCCTTAATAATTACCTAACTTCCAGATTCCTCCTTTCTTTTCTCTTCTCGCACCAGATCTGAATCTCAGTACCAAAATACTGGACCCACTCATAGATGAACAGCGCGGTTACGATACCGATCTTTCTCGGCGTTGATAACCCCACTAATCCAGCTATTTGGACCACAGCAAATAATACCGTGATTGTCATAAGTACATAATAACGTGAATAGTTCTTCATAATTAATTCCTCCTTTTTGATAGATAAATTACTGCTATCATAGGAGTTGTTATTTTTGCGAAAATGCTCACAAACTCGAAAAAAAAAATAAGAGTTGCAAGGGGTGCAGAATCCTTTTCAAGATTCTCACTCTGCTTGAACAATATCCATGCCTGGTTAGTGTTTAGGATACTAGAACCACTAGCTCTTATCCATTGAGCTCAATACTTAACTGAAACTAGTCTTCAGTTTGTATTTACTCTCTATCTTAGTATGTGTAGTTTTTGCGAATGTTCACTACGTTCACCAGCTCTCACAAATTCGAGCAGAAAAAAAAAGAAGCAGATGTTTAATCTGCCTCCTTCTCTTTGAAAATATCAACTCCCAACCTCGGAAATACATCCGTAAAGATAATCATAGCATGCTTCTCATTACTTTTCTCATTCTTTTCATCTGACATTAAATGCATCTGATTCAGCGCATTATTAATGTCAAGACAATTAGCATGATAATGAAGTCTTATTTTTGCTACTAATCTTTCTAAACTAAACATAATAATTCCTCCTTTGAAATAGATTAATATTCTTCATTATAGGAGTTGTAAAAATTAAGGACCTGCAATATTTC
>DFFQ01000236.1 GCA_002371025.1 Lachnospiraceae bacterium UBA3772
ATGGCTTTGTGGTTGAAATCAAAGAGATTCTAAAGTCCACTCCCTTCATAATCTTACCCTTTGACAGAGAAAAAGGGCATAGAATTCCCTGTGTTCATCCTCTGTGGCTTTGCCCACTCCATCGCTGGATGCTCGTCTTCGAACAGTAACCTCAAGGCTGACGAGAACGTATCTCGTTACTCACGATCCGTAAGCTCGAGAGCCCAGACCCTCTTTTCCATAACGATGACATAAATAGGTCGTTGTCATCATTGTCATTGTCATCGTTCAGGCATCCATACCCCTACCTCACGATTATCAAACCAGAATTAGAAACAGAACATGAGCAGACAATGAAGATTCCAAATATCTATGGCTATTGCGAAATCCTTATAGGGCGCAAAGGTTCCAGACCCCTCTGCGCCCATGATGACTTCAATATCATTTTATGACCTCAAACTTTGCAATCTTCCATGCATAACTAGTTTTTCCATCATCAAAATGATAAAACGAATCTTCATCTCTTAATATATCACGTATAGGGTATACAGAATAACCAACCTTTAATCCATATAGATAATCAAATTTTTCTGTAAAATAGAAATCTGAATTTCCTATCTCCACATCATATCCAGTCAAATATTTTGTTCCACGTTTTACATTTCGAGTTTTCCAGCTTCCTTCACCATGTTCTATTCTTGTTTTTATGGGGTCATCTGTTGGCTCAGCTAAAAGGTGATTCATCATTTCAATTTTTAGACTTTTTTCTATTACCTCTGTATCAATAGAAGCCGTTCCATCTTCACTACAAGTAATTGTTACATGATATTGCCATTCAATTCTATTAAGAGAATCATCAGCAGCATATCCATTATCGTCAGAATAATCTGCATATATTTTAAAATTGTCAGGAATTGTTGGCTCATCTGGCACTGATTCATTTCTTGTTAGTGTTTCTTCGATGTTAACACTATCCTTTCCTTGTGATTCATTTTTGTTGCTGCCACCACACGAGCACATAAGAATCGTGGCAATTGCTAAAACTAATTTTTTCATAATGATCTGTTTATTAATTATTATTGTTTATTTTCCAAAACTTTAAATCTGATATTGTCATTTTGCTATTATCCCAAATCATTATTTGAGAATTAGCCCAAAAACTACGTTGTCCTTGAGTTCCGCTAACATCGATTTGATAACCATCTACAGTATTTCTGCCAAATAACATAGCACTGGTTCTCCACTTTCCTTGGAGTTTTTCTTCATATACATTTTCTGGTTTTTCTTTTCCTTCGATAATTTGTTCTTCTTTCCAGTCAACATATACGTCACCAGATTTTTCCAGTCTTACAATTGCAGTATAATCAACATACATATTGGGCCTGTTCCCCAAAGTTACACTATGCGGACGAAACTTTGCAGTCCATGTGATGTAATCCGCTTCATTTGCGTCTTGAACTTCAGTGTCTTTTGGACTATTTTTCGAGTTGCAAGAAACCAAAAGGGAGACAATCGTTAATAAAAAAAGTTTCTTAATCATAATCATTTGTTGTTAATAATTAATATATGAAAATATAAAGATGAAGAATGAATGTATGGATCCAAGAGACTTTTACTTATTATTTAGTTATTCCTTTTATGATATACTCGTCAGAAAAACAGTTGGATAATACCATAATCTTATTTGCTGCTTCATTCAACGAAGGTGCGATTAGATCATACAACTCGGGATTTGCCTGTTTTAACTTCCGCATAATTGCTCTTTTCTCTCTTGTTATAAAGGAGTCAAGATATGCAAATTGCTCATATGAAAGCAATACCTCTACTTCTCCTTTTGAAAACTCTCCTTCAAGATTTACATTCCCTCCATCAGGGAAGAACATCTCAAATGAGATAGTACACTTTCTAACTTCTGACCCTTTTTTATTCATAATTTTAAGTTTTGCAAAACTTTTATTTACTTTACGACAATGATTATTAATCACCACATTCCTATATGGATATCCAAATTATTTAATGCGTGTAAGAATTATCTCATAATTCGCGTCTGAAGGCCACATGGATTTTAAAACAATCTTATTATTTGTGGCGCTCATAATCTCGCATACGCAGTGATGGTTATCAGTACCTATACTTTTTGAATATAATTTGTCCTTTATCCACCCATCAGGTTTTTTGTGTGAAGTACATCTAATCTTCTGAATATAATCTGGAGCATATAAGAAGAATAAGTTTCCGGCAGCGACCCAAGGGCCACCTGAATAATATTTTATGTCGCCTATGATATGTTCTACTCCGTGCTGTCTCAAAACATAATCGGGGGGTGTAGCCTTGAAATCAACATGTTGAACGTATTCAATTGTTATATTATCATCTTTGATGCTCCATATTTTCCCATGATTATCTTTCCATGTTCCACGCCATACTGGGCGAATTAACTCATGATCAATGTAGACATTTGAAGTCAATTTCTGAGGATTAGCATGTAAACTTATCGCCCCTTTTGCAGCATTAACAAAACGAACAGATCCACACACATTGGAGTTATTGTTATTCCCTTCACGCATCAAGTAATAAACATTGCCAACCGTCCCATATTGATAATATAAATAATTGATGTTTTCTTTTCCAATACTCCAATCTCGCCATGGGACTTCTTCTGAAATCTGTATAGCCTTCTTGTTTTGTGATCCACTATTTGTTGGGACTTTGTGTGATTGAGTTTTTCTCTCAGGAGAAGTCTGAGATGGCTCTTGGGCTATTTCCCTACGCTCATATTTAAAAATATCAAGTTCTGGCGAATCTGCTATAGAATCAATTTGTTTTGCAGAAAGAGTGTATAATGGAACAGATTTTCCATTGATTGACACATATATGTCATGCGGTATTATCGTATTAGAACGATAACCATCAGTATTTTTCTGATTATTATGAATTTCACTCTGTCGATTTTTTGAAATGACCGTTCTGACATTTTTACCTAAATCAATATATCTTTGACCATCCAATTCACGCGAATCATCAGCAAACATTTCAGAACTCCCAACAATAAGGGAACCAAATAGCAAAACAATGTTCTTGAAATTCTTCACCCAAACATACGTACATTGAGCCTTTAATCTAAATTCTTCTGTATTCATAATAATTGTTTTTAGTTATTGCCTACTCTTCGGATTTTCGGCTTTTTCCATTTTCCTAATAATAAAGAGTGTGAGCCTTCTCGACATCCTTAGTCTGAAGGT
>DFFQ01000075.1 GCA_002371025.1 Lachnospiraceae bacterium UBA3772
AAGCTTCATATATTTTTCTTGTATCATTGAACCAAAATACAAAATTATCCTCTTTATAATTATTAACTTCCAATAAAGGCATAGGGTCGAATACTGCAGCATCCTTGGAGAATTCCGGAACATCAACTATCTCAACTCTTGCTACATCATTTATATTTTTTTGTAATTGATTCTTCTCTATAGGACCATTATAATATACAAATATGGATGACAATTTTTCTAGATTTATTTTGGAAGAACCAATTTGTTCATATTCAAAATCTAAATCAAATGACAGCATATTATCAGGTGAGTATGCCTCCAATGTTGCTTTCGATATGTTATTTTTAGGATCCTTCTCAATTATAGGATTATTGCCCCCTCAACTTTACATCCTAGCTTTTTGAATATATCAACCCATTCTGAATAAGGATTATCCCATGCAAAACCATTGGATTTCCATGAAGGAGGAAAATCACAATCATCCAACATCCAATATAATGATGTAAAAATTCCTTCCCCTGAATGGTCCCAAAACATTATATTATTTATGATTGTGTATCTATCAGGTCCCTCCTTCCATATTTTAATTTCATGCCCCATATCTTCTACTTGCTCCCATGTGGTTTTACCCAGGGTAATTCCAAATATAGGAAATAATTCATCAACAGCTGAAACACTCTCTTTTGATACATCAATAACCTCCACCTCATCATTCAGGTCCTGAATCAACTCCATATCTTCTGTACCCTCGGATATATCAACATCCCTGCGTCTTCCTGAACCTCCAAATGATACGCCTACTGAAACAGGAGTTTCATCTATCTTTTTACCCAAGAAATGTTGTTTCCAATGTCTGCGAGCATTAGGGAGTCCAAATCGAGAATACATTCCAACATTATCCAGAATTACACAATCCTGCTTGTTTTCTGTTATCCTAAGTCCTCTACCAACCTGTTGTAGATATTTTACAAGAGAACGAGTAGGACGAGCCAATTGTATAAACTCAATATCTGGGCAGTCGAATCCTTCTGAAAAAATATCAACATTTACAATAATATCAATTTCTCCCTTCTTAAATTTCTTTACCAAATCTTCTCTTTTTGCTGCAGGAGTCTTGCTATCTATGCTAACTGTCTTATAACCTGCTTCCTCATATTCTTTACAGATATGCTTTGCATGCTTTATATTGATAGCATAGATAATACCCTTTTTCCCTTCTGCCAAAGACAAATATGAATCCAATAACTGAGCTCGAATACGCCCAATATCCATCTTCTCTTCCATAGACGATTCTTTATATTCTCCAAACCTATCCAACTCAATGTCATCGATAGTTTTTTGAATATCGCTATCACCTTTTAGAGAAAAATATTTATATGGAGCCAAATATCCTTGATTTATGAAATCTTTAACTGGCATTGAGAGTATCAACCTGTCAAACAAATCCGTAAAGCTTTCGTGATTCATTCTCCAAGGTGTTGCAGTCACTCCCAAGAACCTCGCATCTGGATACATCTGCCATAACTTCTTATAGGTCTTAGCAAGAGCATGATGTGCCTCATCTATTATAACAAACTGCACATTCAGTTTCTTTGCCTGCTCGAGGTTACTTTTGTTTGTAATAGTTTGAATTGATGCAACGTGAACGGGATATTTTATTTCCCTTTTATGACTTCCTGCTATTATATTGTGTGCCACTCCATATTTCTTCAGGCTCGCATCTATCTGGTCAATCAGTTCCGTTCTATGAGCTATAATAAGAATCTTTACAGCCTCTTTTCGCCTTATACTATAATCGTTAATGTCACGAATGATAGAAGTAAATAATCGAGTCTTTCCAGTTCCAGTTGGCATCTGAAACATAACACTATTCACCTCATCCCAGGCTTCAAAGATTTCTTTCTTTGCCTTTCGCTGATAAGGGCGAAGAGTCTCATCGTCTTTATTTATATCCGCGTAACTATCAATGATCATAATATTATCTTACTATTTTTTTTGAGTTTTAGTTATTCTATTTCTGCTGCAATGTTGCGATTAAGCGAGAGCAGAGTCAAGCTTGTTTGAACTATGCCAAGCGTGAGCAACTTCGCAAACGATAAAATCTCTGTCCAAGAGATTTGCAACGAACGCTTTCGTTGTCCGAGAAAGACATGTAATTTCTCGATTTCGTTGCAAAGATACAAAAAAATGTTTATTAAAAGCGAACAGAAACAAAAATTAATCCATTGGTTTAATCATTGACTCTATAAATTGAATCTCTTCATTTGTGAGTCCATACTTTGCATATAGTTGAGCGTCTATTTCTTTTATAGATTTGCTCCAATCTATATCGCTATCTTTTGTAAAGTCTTGGAGAGGAACAAAATGAAATTTCTCTGCGGAAATATCTTGAGTTGATATCAACTGAAGTATTAAGAAACGAACAAAACATGTTTTCAGATATAACATATAATTTTCTGCCATTTCTTGACTTTCAAAAACGCCCCCAACAAGATAACTTTGAGTACAAACCTCAAGCGGTTTTAAAATCCTCATGGTTGAGAACACTCTATATCTTCCACTTTTATCTGGAGTACCTGCATGTTCGCATGTGGCTTTAGAGAAAATTACTTTGTAAGTATCAATCCACATAGAATTTCTCCTGACATCATCTCTTTTAACATAGCTATCTCCACCACTGGAATACAACTTGATTGCGCCTTCAAATCGTTTCGCTTTACCTCGATAAGTTGTTACAAATCCGAATGGAGTCTGTGTGCTTACAAAACTTTCAACACTATTATTGGTTGAAGTATTTATTTTATTTATTATTTGGAGAGCAGCATTCCTTCTTATAAAAAATGGATACTCATTTAGTTTTCTCATTTCAAAACTACTATTACCCAAACAGGTACACCCATAGTTGCATAACCCGTGATATTTCTTTGACCATAATACATAGTTTATTCCTCCCGCTATATCGGCTGTCGGAAACAAATCTTTAGCATCTAGGAAATCATGTATATACTTTAAACAATCATCTTTAAGCATCCTAGCTCTAAATTCATCAAGTCCTCTTCCACCAGTAAACCATCTTGAAGGAAATATCATAGACACATGTTCTGGGTTTAATTGTATAGAAAGATCAACAAACCTGTTAAAAATTAGAATACCATAATTATCTTTCTTCTCACCAACATTTATTTGATATGGTGGATTACCTACTATTGCATCTATTTTCATGTTTTCGTCTTGATTTATTTTCCAGAAGTGTTTACCATCACGAAGGGTGTTGATTACAAGTTCTGGCTTCTCGGATATGTTTTCTATTAGGTTTGGATAATATTGTGCATTCACCCTTGTATTGCGGAAACCAGCAAGGGTGCGCTTGGTTATACTTTTTGCCATTGGTGTCTTACATACCACAAGGATATTCTCCTCAATAGTAGCATCCCATAACTGCATGGCAAAGCCGTGACTTACTTCTCCGTATTTCTCTTTTGCTGCCTCTACCCTGCTGCGATAAATGTTATAAGCAACATAAAGCGGATAAAGACCACTCTTTGAGTTTATTTCCAATATGTGACTATCAGGACGGAAAACCTCTTTCGTCACCTTGCCTTGATCTACATATCTTGGAATATCCAAAGTATTCTTAAAGTCTTTATCATAGAA
>DFFQ01000204.1 GCA_002371025.1 Lachnospiraceae bacterium UBA3772
ACTCCACCTCATAGTCGAACACCTTTGTCATGATGCTATAGAACAACGGGCGGCACTTGACGAAGAAAAACTCCTCCGTCACCCGATTGTCCCTCGCAATCAGTCCTTGTATAATCTCTTGGTCAGTCATATATTGTACATTATGCACACAAATTTAAGTATAGTACTATTGGTTTTTCTTTAATATTTTATTTATTTTTTCCGCTAATTTTTTCTTTTCTCTATTACTCATGTATTTATTTCTTGAAATAAGAATACTATCGGATTCTAAATTTACGACTCTCAAGGAACCATCGTAATAATGGTATAGATAATCATTAATGATATAACACCCACCCCATCTGTGATAGTCACAAGATTCTCCTATTTGTTTCATTTTGGAGGTATCATCTATTGATTCTAAAAATAATTTATTATCAGAATGGTATGCTATATATCCATCATCCGAACAAATAACATCTTTGTCGTAATTTATCGATTTAACCTTGGCTATTTTATTCCCAATATTGTAAACTTTCACATTATATCGATTCATATTTTCCCAATTTCGACTCCTAATATACATCCTTGAATCAGAAATGGAAACAGAATAAATACGCCATGCATCAGTAGGAAACTCTCTTAGTATTTCTCTGAGTTGTTTTATAAATACTTTATTCCATACGTTATCTTTAACATACTTTATGCTTATACTAGGTATATATAGTGTGTCCGTATTACTTATTCCTTTATTATCGATGTAATGAAAGTATTTCCAACCGTAATTTGAGGTCATTACAATTTTTTCTTTAGTATCAAGAACCTTAACAGAAGTACCTTTGTGAGTTAACAATTTCTTTTTATGGCTTCCCTCTATCTTATAAAATATTGAAGTGTCATTCTGTTCACATATTAACGTATTATGCAAATATGCCTCAGGATAACCTTCGATATTTTTCATGAAAGTTTTTTTGTACGCCTTTGTTCTTGGATATGTATAATACATAATAGTACAATCAGACTTATCTACATTAACTATGCTTGTTACTATACCTCCCCCCGAATCAGTCGTTCCCAAAAACTTTCCTTTGAATCGAATAAACCTATCTGGATTGGACACCCTGGCAACATCACAATAATCATCATCGTTAATATATATATATTGTCCCTTAATCTCTATTTTTTTGTCAGAATTTGGATGCATTATCTTTCTTATTTTTTTTGTACTAATATCATACAAGGAAATGGTATCCTTCTGCTTTATCAAAATATTTCCGTCTTCAATGGTAAAGTCATCCACATTATGTAGGACAATGCTATCAGCCAAAGGGTTCTCTGACAAAATCGCCCTAAGAAGATTAAAATCAGATTTCGAAATAGTATCTGCATCCATGACTTTATCATACATCATTTGTGTTGCTCTACTGTAGTAACCTTTATCTAACAACGCTTTTATATCTGCTGAATAATATTTATACATGGCATACCCCATCAACGATAAAAAAGTCAGACAAGCAGATATAGTAATAAACAGCCTAAAATATTTACGAACAAATTTTGTTATATTTCTTCTCGACTTCGCATTTGAGATTATTAGAATCAAAATCACCAATGGTAAGGCAATACCATTACTTATTAACGGTCGCAGATAAATTTTCCCTTTCAATGGTAATTCTATGGCACCCATCCAATCAGGTAATAAATATGCAAAGGTCCAGTAGAACAAGCAATACAACGGAACACCAACAAAAATTATTTTAAATATTTTTTGTCCGGTTGTTAATACGATATTATTACTTCCTAAATATTGCCGTTTTAACTTAAAATATGCTGAAATCAGAAAAACCACAAAAACCAAAACAAAAGCACTCATTATAGCCGTCACAGAAAAGGTCCTTATCTGCTGAAGATTTTGAAGTTCTTTAAATATTGCATGAAATTTCAGTCCTCCTTGCTTTCTAATCTTGTATATCTTAGCTGGATCGGTGTACGTAATACAACTCATATCAATTATATCTGGCTCTGGAACCAACTTTGAAAATTCCGTAGCACCAACAAAATCTATACATAGATGCATCGAATCGATTGTATTACTTTTCAACTTCAAGCTGATATATGCTTGAGAAATATCCTCTAGCCGTCCCCACTGTGGGGTTTCTAATGCATCAGAACCGCCATAAAACCATCCATATATGTTAAACCAATCATACCATTTGCGAGTTCTTTGTGTGTTATATCGCCGTGAAGAAGGGCTATATAGTGAATCATTTTTTTGAAAAAAATGTATTTCACCATAATCTTTTCCGTTTTTTATACCATAGGAATATGTGCATTTAGACTCTTTCACATTGCATATCACAGCGTCATCTGTATGAAAAAAAGGCAACGAAACACTCCAACTCACATATGTATGGCACTTAGTTTCACAATCGACATCTACACTATTTTTTATAGAGTCAAATTCCAAGTTGTTTTGACGTACGTCAGTCAATGAAAAACATGCTAATACGGAGTGTTCAAAAAGCGCGGAATTGTAAATTTTAAAAAGATTCTCTGATATACGTTTCTCCTCAAATACTCCTAAAAAGGGTCTCAGATGATTTCTTACACTGTCATCAACAAAAGAATAATCTATTAAATCAGAATGCTGACCATTAGAATAAAATGGGTGAAAACTTATCTCTACCACAGATGAGTCCTTGACGAATTCCTGATGCCTAGTCATGGGCATAGTAAATTTGGCATCACAGGAAAAAAGCCGTGTCACAGAATCTTCTCCGACAACAGTACGACTATCACTAAAGTCTTCTACCACCAATTCAATTTCTTTATGCGGTACTATATTCCATCTATAATAAAGAAAAGCGCAAATAGATACTATCACTGAAAAACACAAAATCTCAACCATAGATTCTATCTTAATAGGTTCTTCTGGATATAAATGCCAATCAAACCACCCGTGTTTGCGTTTTAGGTCATCTTTTTTTAGTTCGTTCTCTTCTATTTCCTCCATTTTGTGCTTTTTATAAAAATGCGTTTTAACATTTGCCAAAAGTAATACCGAGTAGTTCCTATGCTTTTTTACATTGAATCACTCTTCCTTCTTATTTAATCAATCTACATACCTGTTATGGTCAATTCTATACACCATATATAGTTTCATGTTTCAAGTAGTTTCTCACATAAAGGTGGACGACATGTGTCAAATAAAAACTCCTTCGTCACCGGATTGTTCCAAGCTATCAATCCTTGTATGATTTCTTGGTCTGTCATCATTCTCAGTCATTCTTCACATACCTCACCTAACTCCATCATTATATTCACCGCCCACTAATCCAAAGGCAAATCGGTAATCTTTCAATCGATGCATTAACGATAATACATTTCAAGGCATTTAACATATTGCTCAATTAACCAGTATTCTTGTTCCTTAAGGGGAATTTCACCAATCTCAACTTTTCTTTCTTCTATTATATCAGCATTGTATAAATCATATTTATAATCTTTATAGTAATCATATAAAAGATGAAATATTAAATAATTACCTATTTTACTAATTTTATTTCCCATTGACAACTCTTTTGCTAAAGATAGAAATGTTTTATAGTCTTCTATTTTATATGCATGAACACATCTTATAACCTTTGCTGCTAAAGAAGAGTCTTCGTAAATATATGGTAGGATTAAAGAATCAAGATGATTATATAAATTAGCTAAAAAAACATCAGCCGAATCAGGGTTAACAATATCAGAATTCATATTATATTTTTTTTTGTAACAAGTTACAGCATCTTTATATCCTAGTATTGCAGACAATGTCATCCATATTTCTGCTTTTAATGAGTCCTTGGGAGTTCCAATACCTTTAAGATAGCATAAAGCAAGCATATAAGTTGTTTTAGGGGAACCAAATTTTACTCCTGCTGGATTTAAAGAAGCAGTCTTGCTCCAATAGAAAGCCTTAGACTGATTATAATTATCATTCAAATTCGAAAAATAATGTGAACTTAGCCTCTCTTCACAAAATGGACTATTGAAGATTGCTCCAATTTCGTAATATCTTATAGCCTTTTCTATATTTTGCTTAGTACCCCAACCATTGTAATATTGTTCGCCTAAATACCAACATGCAGCTTCCGGGATTTTTTTTGATATTTTTTTGAAGGCTTTGAAAGATTCTTTATAGTTTTTTTGTCTATAAAAAGTTTTAGCCTCTTCTATTTTATCATATAATGTAGCATAATAGTATTCATGTGCATGTATAAAACCTATAT
>DFFQ01000186.1 GCA_002371025.1 Lachnospiraceae bacterium UBA3772
AATCCTCTTATCTTTACCTGCTCGTCTATTCTTCCAAGATACTCGATATTTCCGTCAGGAAGCCACTTTGCAAGATCGCCTGTATGATAAAGCTTTCCTTCGCCAAACGGGTTCTTTACGAACTTTTCCGCTGTAAGTTCTGGCCTGTTAAGGTATTCTCTTGCAATTCCTTCACCTGCAACACAAAGCTCGCCGGGAATACCTATTCCACACATAGTATCCCCATTCATAATATAGATCTGTGAATTTGATACCGGCTTTCCTATTGTTACAGGTATTCCTTCTCCCATTTCAGCAACTGTTGTAAATACAGTTGCCTCAGTAGGTCCGTATTCGTTGAATACTCTTGTGGAGTTACCGAATGCTTTATATACATTTTCCAGTGTCTTTTCAGTAAATGATTCTCCACCAAAGACCATCGTCTTTACCTGACCGATATGATCCTTGAATTCATCGTATATTCCGTTGAAATATGAAGGTGTTATCTTGAATACTGCAAGCTTGTTTTCCTTGGAATAATTTACAAGCTCCTTCACATCCTTCATAACAGCAAGCTTATCTCCAAATGGTATTGCTCCGAATACTGCTGGTACTGTAAAATCGAACGCAAAGCTTGTGAACAGAGGAGTTGAATAATGCTCATTCCCACTATAGAATTTTTCTCTCATAACATGGAGATGATTAAGAAGCGAATGATGCTCAAGTACAACACCCTTTGGCTGTCCTGTCGTTCCGGAGGTGTAGATACAATACGCAAGATTCTCTGGTTCTGTAACGATCTCAGGATTCTCAGTGTTACCACTCCAAATATTTTTATCTGACAGATCATATACCGGAACATCCACGCTTATACTTATATTCTCATTAGTATATTTAAGTACCGCCTTCGGCTTACAGTCATCAAGAATGTAGTTTATTCTGTCCTCCGGATATGTTGGATCTATCGGAACATATGCTCCGCCTGCCTTGATGATTCCGTAGATTCCAGCTATCATTTCAATACTTCTGTCTGCAATTATTGCTACAAAATCATCCGGCTTTACTCCAAGCTCTCTCAGCTTATGTGCAAGGCTGTTTGCCTTTGCGTTGAGTTCTGAATATGTGAGCTTCTTGTCTTCAAATACAAGTGCAATATTGTCGGGAGTTCTCTTTGACTGCTCTTCAAACAATTCTGCAACTGTCTTACCACAAGGATATTCTACCTGTGTTGCATTGAAGTCGTTCAGGATGATCTGCTTTTCTTCTTCCGATACAACTTCAATTTTATTTATTGTAATTTCAGGATCCTTTAATATTGTCTCAAGAACATTAATATAATGTTTAACAAGGAAATCAATATCTTCAGATGAAATTACACCATCTTTATAATTTACATTTATATACCTGTTTCCATTTCTATTATTTGCAATTGATAACGATAACTTACCAAAAAAGGTAACCCTGTCCATATCAACAATTTTATAATCCAGTTCATCAAATTGCTTATCATAAATATCACAATTAAATCCTATATCCCAAAAGCCGTTCTTATGACCATTTTTAAAATTCTCATCTTCAATGAGATAATTTGGATAACCTATATTCTTAATTACGAACAATATTTCATTAAATGAATCCTTCATTACCTCACTAAACGGCTCATCATCACGTAATATAACGCGCATAGGATATTCGCTTGCAAAGCTTCCTATTGTTTCCTTAAGTTCAGCCTTATCACGAGTTGAAAATGGTGCGCTTATAGTCAAGTCCTTTGAATGAGTTGTTTTTTCAAGTAACAAATAGAAAACCGATAAATATAATGCGTACTCTGTTATATCATAATCAGCTGCTAAACATTTTACTTTTTCCGTCAACTTGTCTGATAAAGGATATTGCTTTGCTCTGCCATTTCCAACATTACTTGTATTTCTAATTAATAGATCAACAGGTCTGCAATCAAGAAGATGTTCTCTCCAATTGTTTTGTTTCCTAAGATAGCCTTTACCTCCTTCTTTCTTCTTTTGATCTGCCACATAATGCGCATAACAGTTATTAATTTTGATTTCTGGTTCTTTAACCTTATTAATCATCATATAATAATTGTTAAAGATTTTATGTGCAAACATAGCCATTGATATACCATCTATTATCAAATGATGACACTTAATTGCAATATATGTTCGTCCTTCATATACATTAAATGCCCTTATTCTAAATAAACCTGGAATATTAAAGGGGATTTCTTCATCTAAAAACGTATTAATGTGTACATTCAATTCTTCCTTAGTGCTTTCAGATAAGTCTTCAATTTCAATTGTGCGTACAACTTTATCATGCACCTCCACAACAGGATCACCAGCTTTATCATTAATACACGCCCTTAACATTTCCTGCTCGCATACTACTTGTTCTACTGCTTTTGATAAAATTCCAACATTAATATCATTCATTTCTAAAATAACTGATACATTATACTCTTTATTTCCTCCGTTAATGCATCCATAATAGATTCCGTTCTGAACATATGAAAGACCAAACCTGTTTTCTATCATTTTTTTCTCCTATCCAATTTATAGCTATATTATTTTTTTGCTATATAGACTCCACCATCTTTATAGCATTAATAAATTTTATAAATGATCATGATCATTTATAAAACATAATAGTCTTAATTATTGAAACAACTAATACTCGAAACAATTTGATACTATTAAAAGGACAAGTCCTAAAAATTGTTTTAATACCTCGTGATATATTCTGACAAATAGATTTTCTATTTATTATCGTCGAGAATATAATTATAGTATTAAACGCAAATAATCAATTTTTTCTTATTAGCAACTTCAAAATTGTCTTCAATTATAATGATTCGATAATTCTGAATTTTATAGAAGCTTCATTACCTTAAAAGATATCAAGACTATAATTACACTGTTTGTTTTCTGCGCGAGAATTATATTTATATTCGGTAGATTTCTCCTCCTCTACTTTAAAATTCATTTTTCTATATTAATTACTGACTTGATTTTGTAAGTCAATACAACTAAAACAAAATCAAGCCAGTAATAATTTAATCACACTATTATATACTTCTCTATACTAAACTATTACTTAATACAACTAAATATAAATATAATCTAATAAGATACAAATAATGTATATGATTATTTTTCTAATTCTTTTTTACTCACTTAATAAAGTATATACTGTAATTTTCTTTATCTTTCTTGACATCAAATATGAAATCAGGTAAGAAAAGGCTATTATCAATATCATAACAATGATAAGCGGAAGTATATAAAGTGCAATTTTAGCATTTACAAGTCCAAAGATCAACGACATTGTATTATTAACAAGCGGCTGTATAAAAATGCAAGATAACAAACATCCAATCAAACATCCCAAAACAACACATGGTATAATTGTAATAACAACTATTCTGCGCACTTCTTTGTCCGAATACCCCATAGCTTTCTGGACTCCAAACTGTATTTTTTTGTTGAAAATAATTGCCTTTACTATTACTGTAACTACAAATGCAACGATCAAAAGCGTTATTATCATCATAAAAACGCTAATTGCATTAAACGGAGTTTGTAAAGCATCTTTATTCTCCGCCATAGTTTTTCCCCAGTTGCTTACAGAAAGAGCACCGTTCTCATTAATATCACTCGCTTTCCCATACTTTGTTTCGAACTGTGAAAGAAAATCATCGTACGAATGTCCATCTTTAGCATAAATTTGAAACATCATGTCTTCATTACCATTTATACTATCATAGCAACCAGTAGTGATTAATGAATAATTCGAGTTAGTTTTGGTTAATCCAACGATCTCGAGTTTCTTTTTTTCTATTTGCTCATTATACTCATATGTTTTTTTATTCAGTTCACTGTGCAGATACTCTATATCGATACTGTCTCCGATTCCAATATCTAACTTATCCGCTAAAACTGATGAAACCGCAATCTCATTTTCATTTTCCGGAAATCTTCCATCATATGTACTAAGATATTTCATTTTTGAATAATTTTCAACAACAAGTAGCTTCTGATCCTTTGAAGTATGTGAATTATCAGTCTTAACGTCAACACCCATCACTGTTTCGGCATTAACCCGTTCGATACCTTCAAATTCCTTTATCTCCTTCATAATCTGCTTATAATCAACTTCTTTATCAAATGTTACAAGGTAATCACAAGATTCCTCACCTATGATCCTATACCAGAACTCATCATTATTGGTTAAATTTGAAGTAACGGTACTTATCGTTCCAGTAACAAATGTAAGCAGCACACATGTTATGACTACAATAATAGATTGACCTTTATTAATAAAAATGGATCGCAAAGCGATAGTAGTTGACGGTCCAAACTTACTTCTAAGTAACGTAAACATTGAACTTTTACTGCTATCATCTGCAACTTCACTCTGAAATGCACTCACTGGTGAAATATTTGATAATCTTCTTGTAGAAAGAATAAGCATTATTACAACAAAAACAAATATTATCAATAATGTTATAATATCACTGATCAAATCGATTTTGATATTCCAGATAATACCTGTAAGGCTCAAAACAATACCTTCAAGTATCGGTCTGAACAAATATGAAATCATAATTCCAATTGCCGACATAGCAATTATAGGAAGGCCAAATTGGAGCATATAAATAAGCTTTATCTCATTTTTCTTATATCCTATGGCTTTAAGCGTCGCAATTTTTTGAGAGTCATTGTTTATAACATCTTTAATTCTAAACGCAATTACAATTAGCATTACAAAGAGGAGAAGATAAGAAAAAATTGAAAGGATACTTGAGTAAAGATTAACATTTGTTTCAAGTGCTGTTCTTTCCTCTTCAAACGTAGTTATACTTACCATCTGATGACTAAAGCATTTTTTTATTTCGTTACTCAGCTGTTCCTCATCTGCATCAGAATGTATATTTACACCAAATAATTTTCCACATCCCTGATAATCTTCCTGTCCATGTTCACCCTTAAACTTATCATATTCACTGATAAGACTATTATAAGCACTTTCATTCATTTCAAATGCAACGGATTGGTACATCAGAATGAAATTATATGGTACTTCGACAAATCCTCCAACCTTAAACTTTTTTTCAAATCCTATATCTGTCAAAAGCTTTATTTCATCATCAACTTTTACACCTTTTGCGCTCATACTATATGGAACATATACTATATCCGCATCCGAAACATTATTATCTATGTCCTTTGAACGAATTGTTTTATTCATATTTCTGTCTTTTTCGGAAGAAACAATAATACTTCCTGAAAAAAGAGGGTCATCTTCCTTTGACTTATCCTTATTTAAAAGGATTCCCTGGAAATATAAAACGCTTTCCTCTGATACTTCGTCTATCTTAGGTATTTTTTTCAACTTTTCAACGGAATCTGTGCTGCTGTTTTTACTGTCTGCAACAAATACACTCATATCCGAAGCACTCGTTTTATCTTTGAAATCATCAAAGCACTGCTTAACATTTGAAGAAACCCGGCATATATTCATAAACATCGCAATAAACATTGCCATCAATCCAAAAACTATCAATGTTGAACGAGTCTTCTTCATGCTTCCAAAAGCAATTTTAATTTCCTTTTTGTTCATAATCACCACCCCATTTCTCCGAGGAAGGTGTTAACTTTTTCAAAGCGCTCAGAATAGTTTTCTTTTGAATAAGGCTCCATATTAAGCTCGCCAACGAATTTTCCGTCACGGAAATACATAAGTCTGTTAGATCTGAGTGCCGTTTTAATATCATGAGTTACAAGAATTATAGTTTGTCCCTGTCTGTTTATTTCAGAAAAGACATCCAATACATCATTACTTGAAGCAGAATTGAGAGCACCTGTAGGCTCATCCGCAAAAAGAATCTTAGGATTATTTATGACAGCTCTTACTATCGCTACACGTTGTCTTTCACCGCCGGAAAGCTGCCCTGGATATTTCTTGTAATACGATTCACCTATTCCTACTTTCCCAAGAAGTTCTTTTGCTTCAGAAATCAGATCATTTTTTTTGTAAAAATCTCTAAGCATACCGGCAGCAAGTATATTATCCAAAATATTTAATTCATTTATTAAGTAAATACTTTGAAAAACGAATCCGCAATTTTCTCTTCTGAACAGAGTAAGCTGCTCATTACTAAGTCGCACAAGATCAGTATTATCAAACAATACTTTTCCAGATGTTGGTGTATCCATTCCTGATAATGCATACAGCAGCGTAGACTTTCCTGAACCTGATGCCCCCATTATTACAGTAAAGTCTTTCTCCTTGATCTCCAAATCTAAAGAATTCAACACATTTTGATATTCTCCGCTCGTAGCAAATCTCTTACATAATTTTTCGGTTTTTAGTATAACGTTAGACATGTATAATTCCTTCTTTCTTTATTGCGACATGACAAATAGTATGACTTTTGATTAATTTCCAAATCTCATCTCTGAATAATAATTACCATAACAATAGTTTTAATATTGAAGTGTTATACTGAAAGAG
>DFFQ01000068.1 GCA_002371025.1 Lachnospiraceae bacterium UBA3772
CCCTTATATACCAATCCTCTATCTTCCACTGCATTGGCATACTTACTTATCTTTCCTTTTCCCATGGAAGGAAAAACATCTGGCATGTTATACAGCTTTGAGAAACCAACAAAGGATATAAGCGACAATGTCAGGTGAACAAAGTATTCTTTAGTTTTGCCCTGACTCATGCAATACAGGGCCTCAACATACTCCGCTGTTGTAGATATCAAAGCAACAGTCAGGTAAAAATGAATCAGAGATATGCTAAATACAGCTGCAGATATAAAACCTATCGCAGATATTCCTGCTCCCATAATAAAGCCTGAAATCATGGATTTAAGCATATGATCTTCAGCGTTTGCATTTCCCTTAAGTAACGGACTTACTGCCGCACCAAAGATTGCTCCCATAAGGCCAGCAAGACATATGGTATATCTCTGGCTAACCACAGCCATGATAGCTGTTGCACAAGCCTGCTCTGCAACAGAAGTATGACCACTTGGATCCTTATATCCTACAGGGTTGGCGTTTGCATATAGATATTTATGAAGAGAATCCGGATCGCTCATTCTTCCTTCATAGGAATCCATTGAAGTAAATGTTCCCGTTGAAGGATCCATATATCTTGCTCTTAGATAATATAGACCTGATTCCTCATCATATGCTTCTCCGCAATATAAATATCTGTTAGAAAATGCCCCTGTCTTTTCAAGCAGTTCACCATATGCATTGTACTGATAGGATGAAACTTTGTTACCTGATTCATCGAGGATGAGACGTACATTTCCTTGTCCATCATAGATGTAGAAACTGTCATTTCCATCAGTATCTTTACTTATAAGCTCTCCAACATTTAAATATGTTACATAGCTTCCATCATCTGATATTTCAGCTAATGTATATGAATAAGCAGCATTTGTATCTGATATAAATACCGTCTTATTATTTGTTTTAGTATCAGTCTTACTTCTTCTTACACCTTCTGCATCATAAGTATAAGAATAATCCTCTTTAGAAGAAGTATACCTTATCATCCTGTTAAAATCATCATAAGAATATATTGTTGAAATACCATTTTCATTCTTATTGATAAGATTTCCATTAGGATCATAATCATATGTTACTGTACCTTCACCAGTCTTTTCACTTATAAGCTGGTTTCTGTTATTATAGGCATACTCTGTTTTAATGCCATTAACTGACTTAGATACACGATTTGATACCTTGTCATATTGATAGGTGTACTCTATCGAAGATTGTTTAGCACCTGATCTTGTATTACTTATTTTTTCTTTTATGAGGCGGCCACGATCATCATACTCATAATTATTAGATATAATACCGTCATCATAATTTTCAGTTGATGATATTCTCTGACCATTTTTATATTCATATGAATATTCAACCAGAGTTCTTTCATTATGATCTGTTACTTTCTCAATCTTAAGTCTGTTACATTCATCATAGGTATATGTTACTGTAACTCCATTAGAATATACAGTTTTTTCTCTGTTGCCATTTTCGTCATAAGAATAAACTGTGGCTTTGCCATCATGACTAAGAACCCTTGTAAGCCTGTTCTTTTTATCATAACTATACATAGATGAAGTGTCTTTTCCATCTTTTGATACAGTTATCTTTATTTCTCTTCCATAAAGATCATAATAATAAGAAACCACTTCTCCAGTTTCATATGATTTAGATTTAAGTTCATTAAATTCATTATAATCATATGAAACTATACTGTCATCATACTTTAACTCCTTGATCCTTCCATAAGAATCGTAGACTAAATCTGTTTCATGATCCTTTGTTTTTACAGATGTAAGTCTGTCTTCCTCATCATATAAATAGCTTAACTCATTTCCGTTATAATCCTTAACAGATACTAACTTTCCATATGAATCGTAGAAGTATTCCTCTCTAGAGCCATCAGAAAGTATAGTAGCTTTTCTCCTGTTACATGTATCATACTGATACTCCGTCTTATTTTCATTAGCATCAGTAATACTTATAACATTCCCTTCCTGATCATATTCATATGACGTAATAGCACCATCGCTTTGAATTACACTGAGTAATCTATCCCCATTGTCGTAAGTATATTTAGTTGTTCTTCCATAAATATCTCTCTTTGAAGTGCATCTTCCTCTGGAATCTGTTTCAACCTGTTCATATGAACCATCCGGATAGACTATCTTATTTCTTTCATCATTTTTATTATATTCATACTTTACAGTATTACCTTTAGCATCAGTTTTAGCTGTGATAAGAGATAATTCATTATAGTAAAAAACAGTCTTTTTCCCATCGCTATCTATGATCTCTGTATTACGATCAAGGATATCATAGACATATGTGTAAGACTCACCTGTTGGATATTCTTCCTTTATCAGATTATTGTTTTCATCATAGGTATAATTAATCTCATTTCCTCTCGCATCAACTTCTTTGATAAGATTTCCAACTTTATCGTAAGAAAATGTTCTGTTTAAGCCTAATCTGTCAGTTGAAGATATAAGTCTTCCTTCCGCATCGTATGAAAAATTCTCTTTGGTTCCATCTGAATAATAAACACCTGTTAAATTTCCAAGTGAGTCATAATCATAAGTAGTTCTTCGTCCCTCAGAATCAATAGATGCAGTCATCTTACCAGTATCATTTCTTTCTATAGTTGTAAGATGTCCTTCACTATCTTCATAAGAAATCATTTCCTGGCTGGAATTATAATTATATTTTATGGTCTTGGTTTCATCCCCAACCACATATGACTCTGTAAGTTTATTTCCCTTACTATCATATGTATAATCAGTTCTTCTTCCACTTCGATCGGTAACAGAAATCACATTACCTTTTGCATCATATTCAGTACTTACAAGTTTTCCAATGCTGTCTGAAATACTCTTTACATTTCCATCTGAATCTACTTCGTAACTCGTAATATTACCAGCCTTGTCAGTAGTTGATAATATGTTACCAGCATCATCATAGTCTATTAGAATATTGCTGTTATCAATGGCAGTAAACTTTGTAGCCTTATTTTTTGAATTATATGATATAGCAATCTTATTACCTGCAGCATCAACTACTGAAGTTAGATTTCCATTTTCATCATAAGATGAAGTTGTCACATTACCTTTTGCATCTGTATATGTTAATACATTACCAAAGCTGTCATAAGTTGATTTAGTTGTATGACCATTGGCATCAGTAGTTGAAAGGACATTTCCGTTATCGTCATATATATAAACTGTTTTGTTACCCAGCCTGTCAGAAACAACTTCCTGTCTTCCATCAATATCATGATCATATTCTGTCCTGTTTCCATCAGCATCAATTGTTGCAATCAAACGTCCATCTTCATCATATTCATTTCTTGCAACTGTTTTTCCTGTAGGATCTTTTACTGATATAAGATTATGTTCTTTATCATATTCAAAGGAAACGATTCTTCCACCTATATCTGTAAACTGAGACAAATCTCCATTTTCATCATAATCATACTTTAATAAAGATCCGTCAGAATCACTTATCGATATGATCCTTCCTGCTTCATCTCTATTAAAGTCAATCGATCTGCCATCATCCCCATGGAAACCATTATCATCAACATTTATTGTATGTCCTAAGGAATCAACAATTTTATAAACTCCTTCTGATTTATTAAGATATATCTCATCCCCGTCCTTAGTTGTAAGTTTATAGTTTATTATTCCATAAATGCTTTCATCTAAAAAGGAAACCTGTCCCCCTTCGTAAAAGGCTGTGGTATCAGCTAATATCTCTAATTTAACCCTCTGATCAGTTACACATTTATAACCAAAGCTTACATCCATAACCGGAATCAATGGTGAATAATCCTTATTTATCACAAGCTTAAATCTGTCACTGGTCCCATCACCATAGGATACAACGATATCATGATTTAATGTTTCTGACAGTTTATATGCTATAGAAAGATTGGATCCTGTTCTTATCATCTGATATCCATCTTCAATGCCATGATTTTCAATAAGATTTATTCCGACAAGATCCATGTTCCAGCCATATCCAAATTCAGAGCTGTTTTTATTTCTTGAATCATAAATCCTATTAATATTTACATTTACTCCACCAATATTTGATGTTAAATCTGTAAATCCAATATGATAATTTCCTATTTTAAGATTTCCTTCAACATAAAAAACTGTTGTAACCTTGCTTATATTACCGCCTTGATCCTGTACATAAAGCCTTAATTCATATTCTCCATTCAGCATTTTAGTCGGATCTAAATATCCTAAAGTATTATTATCTACTTTATCCTTTCCTTCTGCTAAAACTGTATACTTATCTTCATTGATAGGTCTATATTCCAGGCGCCAGAAATCAAGACGTGTTTCATCGTATAAGGTTCCTTTAATTTCTACAGGTGAAGTAATACTCTTTTCAAAATCAGGCGATACAATAGCTGCAAATGGAGCTTTCTTATCCTTATTGTTAAAGAAAGTACATTCTTCCTCTACTACAATTTCCTTCTTAATATCACCAGAAGCATCCGTTGATGTTGCCTTTTCATAAAGATCAGCTAATTCTTCATCATCAAAAGTATAAACAGCTTTTATAGTTACTTTTCCAGAAGAATCAGATGTAAAATGAGAAACAAGCTCTTTTTCACTGAGAAGTACATCATTCTTATATAATTTTAAATTCTCCTGTTTCATTCCTCTGCCAAGAATAGCAGTAGCTGTAACATCTTTATTTATAGATGTTCTAAGATATGAAAGTACTAATTTAAAATCTTCATACTTATCTTCTTTTTCAGTATCCTGTCCTATTTCCCCATTTTCTTCTGTACCAGTTTCATTTTCAGAAGATTCATATGGATTTTCTTCGTTTACATTTTTTACATCTTTTCCTATATTTTCTGTAGCAGGCTGCTCTGTCACACATTCAATCTGTTTGGTTTCTTTATTAATTACAAAAGAAGCTGTTGCATTTACACTATTGCCATAAATATCCAAAACATAAAGATTAAGATAATACTTTCCATCAGTAACATTTTCCAGATCGATAGTTCCTATCAAAGCTCCTGTTTCATCAAAAACTTCACTTGTTTCACTTGTGCCAGCCACTATCTCAGTTTCTGATTCATCATTTTCATTTTTATATGAAAGTATATAACTATCAATATAACCAGAAGCTTTGATATTACCATAAACTTCGATTACTTCATCCTTATCATTTATCTTTGCAGATTTGATATCAGCATAAAGTGTATATTCCAGCACCTCTTCAGATTCTTCATCAACTTCTTTTTTATTTATTTCAAGCTCAAGAGTTTTATACGCTTTATTACCAGCCACATCTTTAGCTTCGATTCTAATGATATACTTTCCATCTTCAAAATTTGAAACATCCAGACTTCCTAAAACAGAATTTTCTACTGTTTTATCACCACTTGCAAAATAAGTATAATTACCATCATCTTTTTTATAAGATAATTTATAGGATTTAAGAGCAGTATCATCCTTAATAGTTCCAATGATATCAAAAGACGTATCTAATTTATCTCCAGCTTTAGGCGAAATTATATCAATAGAAGGAGCCAGGTGATCATTATCTACCGCCACTTCCTTTTCATTTATATAAAGATAGAAAGTTTCTGAATCTGACTTTTCACCATTAGAATATGTCACATCTACAATATGTACACCGGGATTATCAATATTAAAGGTTATCTTTTTATCGGTTATTTTAACCGCATCATCATCTTTTCCATCAAGTCTCAAGGAACTAAATACATATTCACCTTCAAGAATAAGATTTGCTTCATCTCCTACAACATATTCTTCTTTATCAAAATAAATCTTTACTTTATCATTAGGATTTATCACAGAAAACTGAAGTCTTCTTATAAAACTATTACCTGAGGAATTTTTCACCTCTATTTTTACTTTATGTGTACCAGTTCCGCATTCTTTTAAGGTTATTATGCCATTCTTAAATACTTCTTCTTTTTTAACATCATCAAAATATATTATAGTGTCATATTCCGGTTTTATATCTGTTGTTATCACCACATCATCAGAGTCTATATATGATGATTTATCAAGCTTTGCATTAAAAAATGGGTAATCAACTATAGAAGAAAAAAGATCCTCTGGGTTTATATATTTTAATTCACCACTCACTTCAACATTTTTAACAGCTGTTTGATCTTCTTTCTCAGCATAATAAGCAGTTATTGTATAAGATGATTTTTTATCAAACAGATACTGCATCTTATATCCATTTTTCTCTACCCCCTTGACTACTGTGTCATTATTTTTCCAGATCACATTACCTGTATTAGCTTCTGAAGTTACAGTTTTATAAGTAAATACTACTGCTTCATTTGGACAAATATTGTCTTTACCTATAATTTCATTTCTGATAAACTGCTTTTCTTTTCTCTCAGGTCTTTTTTCTGTATTACAACCTACAATCAGTTTATCTAAAAATGGAGAGCTGAAATCAAATGAATTCCCAAGTTCTGCTTTAATATATAAATATCTTCCTTTAAGCCCCTCTACCCCATTATCAGATAGCATTTCTTCTCTTGTGATATATTTCAGTTGATAATTATTTTTCCATACTAAAGCATCTTCCAGGTTATCTGTAGCATAAGCGTAGATATCTATTTTGCTGTCATCCGGATACAAAGCATCAAGATCTATATAATTCCACAAAGCTTCATTTTGGCCTGAATCACAAACTGTATACCAATAGCCTGAATAAGCTTTTTTATATCTTGCAACACTTATATCTTCAAGTTTTCCAGATCTTATGACACCATTTTCATTATAAAAAATGGATATATCTTTCATAAGATCTGCGTCACCTGTTTCACTGGAAATTTCTATCGGAATTTCAAGTGTATTACTCTTATTAAATTTTGCTTTATAGAGAATTACTTTTTCATCTTCTGACTCTTCGAGTATATTAAAATCTTCATCTTCTTCTTTTGAAATGACTGCTCCCGCAGGGACTGTCATCTTTATAACAAAAGAATCCATATTATAAATATTGATATCATCAACATCTTCCCACTCACACATATATCTATTGGCTGTCCCTGGATAACCATCGTCCCATTTACCATCAGCATACATATATGCATGATCCTGAACAGAAGATCTTCCCCCACCATCATTTGGTTCTCCAGGATTCCAGTTTGTATATTTGCTTGCAGAGCCATTAACCCAAACCCATTTTCCCTCTACTTCTTCATCTGTAAAACCTAATGCTGTATATGTGGATTTTCCTTCAACATAAGCTATATTTCTAACAAATTCATTTTCTAAGGCATCATCAATAACAACAAGATGTCCACCTAACATTTCGCATAGTCTTTCGGCATCGTGCCATTCTAGATTGTTATTTGATAAAGCATAAGCATGGCCATTATATATATTTATATTTTCAAAATTCTGCTTATCTGAATAAACTTTTAATGAAAGCTTACCTCTATAATCGGTAATTGTTCCATACTGTCCACTAAAAGATTCTGAAACATTAATATTACCAAATGTAAAGCTTTTGTTAAATCCATTGTTACTTCCATACCACTTGTCACCAAGTATTAATCCAGCATCTGAATTATCTGTTTTATATATATTTGTTTCACTTAAATCCACATATTCAAAATGAGGTTTTACATCATCTCTATTTCGAACTGTAGTTTTAGATGTAAAATCTTCCTTTGTATCAAAAACAAAAAATGACTCATAAGTAAAAAGTCCAAGATCATCCAGGATATCAAAATCACTTATCCCAGCTTTAATATCAATAAGCGTGCCGTTAATAATTACTGTATCGGCTATTATTCTTCCATTAAGATGAAATTCATTTGCATTTATCCTGACTGTTCCATGAGGTGCATAAAGCACGGCATTTAAATTAATATCAGATCCATTTATGTTTATATCACCAGCTTCGGATGAAATAAAAATAACATTTTTAGACACAGGATTAGTTTCATTGACATTAAAATTAATATCATTTCTTGCAACGATCATCCCTGAGGTTCCAAATTTTGTTCCATTAAAAGATACACCATCTTTAATATAAATATTTTTTTCAAGAGAAATCTCATCAGCCCCATAGTATTTGTAATCATCATAAATATCAAATAACTCTGATTTTTCTCTATCTTCTTCAATAAGGTCATGAATTGCAATATCTATATCCGGCATAGATATCTTTGCAGCCTCTTTAAAATCAGATGATAATATCTGGCTATCAGGAGCATCTGAAGTATTAAGTGTAATTCCCCCTGCAGCTTCCAGTATTCCACTAACAGCTATTGAATTTCCCGTAAAAGAAAAATTACCATTTGTATGAATCGAACCTTTAATACTCGCTGTATTAACATAGAACTCTTCACCTTCATCTGAAGATGTAAAAAGAGCATATGTAAGTCCTTTCCAATCATCTTTTATCTGATAATCTCTTCCTTCTATAGGCTCAACCTCTACTTCAGCATCAGTATTAGATGACCTCTCTTCATTATCTTTGTTATTATCCTCTACAATATTTTCACTTATAGGATTTCCATCCCAGAATTCTAATTTTATAGGTGCCGATGGAATATCATCCAACCCATAAGAAATAAAGCCAAAGCTGATAAAGCCCTGACTAGTAATTGTATTATTATATGTTTTCGGAGAAATAATATAAGAAAATGTTCCATCCCCATTGTTTACGCATTCTTCAATATCAGCGTTCCAGACGTTTTCAATAACCCCATCATAAATCAAAAGAATTTTCCACAAACTCTTATCATAGTCTGTTTCATTATCAACCCTAACTTCCACATTAGAATGTGTATTCCAGGAATTTAAATTGTTATAGGTAAATATAAATCCTTCATTTTGCTCATATGAGCATGAGAACTCAGAATTGTTTCCATCCTCATTTTCCCCATCATCTCGTGCATAAGATGAAACAGGAAACTGTGTAATAGTAATTGACAAAATAAGAATAAAAGACACTAGCCTTTTTAAACTTTTTTTAATTTTCGTACCATTCATTAAAAGCCCTCCTGATTGTAATTCACAAAAATTTCACATATCATTATATAGGAGGTTTTAATTTTGTCAAACATTTTTAATATATATATATTCTGTCATATCCGATTATTAAACGTCTATAACCATCAATTTATAAAGAGCCATAGTCTCATGAGTCTATAGCTCTTCGCCAATATAAAAAGGACTGTAAATAATCTTTACAGTCCTAATGAATAATTTATTTATAAGATTTTACTTTCGTCCAAAGATCCGCATAATATTCTTTAATCGCCAGTTCCTGGTAGCCGAAGGATTCGTTTTTTTCGGCTGTAAGATTTGGTGTATATGCTGATACTCCTTCGTATTCTGTTTCAGCCAGTTCCTCTGCAACAGACTTAACTGGTGAAGTATAACCAACATAAGAAGAATTTGCCATGGCATTTTCATTATCCAGCATGAAATCAATAAACTCTTCTGCAAGCTCTTTATCTTTGCAGTCGTTTGTTATGACCATACCGTCGCACCAGACATTTGTACCTTCTTCTGGCTCATAATAATCAAGGTCAGGATTCTCTGAAATGATATAAGCCGCATCGCCTGAATATACCACTGCAAGGCTCTTGTTACCGGATATCATATTATCGATAACATCATCTCCTGCATATACAACATTCATAGTCTTTCTCTGCTCTATAAGCCACTGATAAGCTTCATCAATCTCTTTCTTATCAGTTGTATTCATTGAATATCCTAATGCCTTAAGAGCTACCATAAATGAATCTCTTTCAGAATCATACATATAAATATCTCCGGCGTATTTCTTATTACGGAGCACTTCCCAGCCTGCCTTAAGATCTTCTTTTGAAACAACATTTTTGTTATAAAGGATACCAACTGTACCAGCAAAATAAGGGACTGAATATTTATTACCCTTATCATAAGGAAGATTCATCATATCTGGATCTATATCTTCCTTATTCTCAATGTTCTCCCAATCGATTGGCTGGATCAGTTCTTCCTTGATAAGTCTCTCGATCATATAATCAGATGGGATAAGGACATCATATTCCGCACCGCTCATAAGCTTGGTATACATACTTTCATTTGAATCAAATGTCTCATAGATAACTTTACAGTTATACTCTGCCTCAAACTTTTCGAGCAGATCCGTATCAATATATTCACCTGCATTATAAACTCTAAGAGTCTTATTATTGGTCTTAATACCAAGAACAAGTGATATCACAACAAGGATAAGAAACATTCCTGCTATAACAGTCTTCATTACTCCCTTGGCCTTCTTTGGAACCACCTTGGAAATGATAAGTGTTACCGCAATAACAAGGATAACTATAGTTGAAAGAGCATTGATAGTAGGATTTGTACGCTTTGTCATGTTATATACGATGATTGATATATTCTGAACTCCATTTCCAGTAACGAAGTATGAAATTACGAAATCATCAAATGACATTGTAAATGCAAGAAGGATTCCGGCATATATACCATCCTTAAGCATTGGAATTATAACCTTAACGAGCGCTTCAAATGGAGTTGCTCCAAGATCCATGGCAGCATCTGCAATTGAAGGATCCAACTGTCTGACTTTAGGATATACACTTGTTATAACATATGGTGTACAGAACGCTATATGTGCTATAAGCATTGTTATATAACCCTTTGGCATCATAATAGATGAAAAAAGGATCATAAATCCAATAGCTGTAACAATATCAGGACTCATAATAGGAAGATTGTTGATATTAAGAAGTACATCCTTGATCACCTTCCTTGATTTTGAAAGTCCTATAGCTGTTACTGTACCAAGAACTGTAGATATTGCAGTTGCAAAAAGCGCTATGGTAACTGAAACATATACCGCTTTCATAACGGAAGCATTATCTATAAGCTGTCCGTACCATCTAAGAGAAAAACCTGTCCAATTGGTAAGACTCTTGGATGAATTAAAGGAATAAATCATTGTTATCACAATAGGCAGATAGAAAAATAAAAAACATATTGCAATATAAATGATATAAAGGACTTTAGATTTCTTACTTACTTTCATCTTTCATCCTCCTTCTTTTCTTCCTTATCGAACTTCTTCATAAGGAGGATTCCCACGAAAATGATTATCGTAAGGATGATTGAAATCGCCGAACCAAAATTCCAGTTACCTACTGAGATAAACTGTGTTTCGATCAAATTACCGATAAGCATATACTGTCCGCCTCCAAGAAGCTTTGGAATAACGAAAGTAGATATTGAAAGAAGGAATGTCATCATAACTCCATTTATAACTCCTGGAATTGACATCTTAAAAATGACTCTCCAGAATGTCTGAAAATGATTCGCACCAAGATCATATGAAGCCTCAATTAGTGACTTATCTATCTTTCTTATGGATGTATGGATAGGGATAACCATAAATGGAAGCATATCGCTTATAAGTCCGATCAACACTGCCACATCTGTATACATCATATGTACTGGATCAAGCCCGAGAGATGTAAGGAATTTGTTGATGATTCCATTATCTGACATAAGACTTATCCATGCATAAGTTCTAAGGAGTGTATTGATCCACATAGGAATAGTTACTGTAAGTATAAGAAGATCCTGAACACCGTCACTAAATCTGGTTATCACATAAGCTAAGGTATAACCCAAAAGAAGTGAGATAATTACAGATAAAAGCCCAAGTAAAAGCGACTTTTTAAGCACTTCTAAATATACCGGTTCACCAATCTTTTTAAAATTTTCTAATGTAAACTGGATATTGACCAGCTTATTTCCTCCGGCTGTAAATGAATAAAGGACAATCAATAGCAGAGGAAGCACAAGTATAAGTATGGACCAGATCAGATAAGGTCTGGTGAGCTTTATATAATGTTTCATCTCTTCCTCCTACTCCCAATCCATCCTGTACATTACATGAATATCATCAGGACCAAATTTAAGTCCCACATAAAGTCCTGTTTCAAAATAATCTGTTGTATGGATAAGATAATCCCTATGTTCTGTTTCAACAACTATCTCATGATGAACGCCCTTGAATACGATAGATTTAACCTTACCCTTAAGTTTTGCTTCATCAGGTTTAACAATATCTATATCTTCAGGACGGATCACAACTTCCACATCCTCATTTTCCTTAAATCCTTTATCAACACATTCAAAATCAAAATCATCAAAGCTGACCAGAAGGTCTTTCTTCATCACAGCTGGGATGATATTTGATTCTCCGATAAAGCTGGCAACAAAACGATTTTCCGGTTCGTTATAGATATCTTCAGGAGTACCAACCTGCTGGATTATACCTTCATTCATTACAACTACAGTATCAGACATAGAAAGAGCTTCTTCCTGATCATGAGTTACAAAGATAAATGTAATTCCAACTTCTTTCTGGATCTTCTTTAATTCTGTCTGCATTCCCTTACGAAGTTTAGCATCTAACGCACCTAAAGGCTCATCTAAAAGAAGAACTTTAGGTTCATTTACAAGAGCTCTTGCAATAGCTACTCTCTGCTGCTGACCACCTGAAAGACTTGTCACATCTCTATTATCAAATCCTGTAAGTCCCACAAGATCAAGCATCTTCTTTACCTTATGGTCGATCATGGCTTTATCCATCTTCTTTATCTTAAGTCCAAAAGCAATATTGTCATATACATCAAGGAATGGAAAAAGTGCATATTTCTGGAATACAGTATTTACTTCCCTCTTATAAGAAGGGATCTTTGAAATATCTACTCCATCAAAAAGTACTTCTCCTCCAGATGGTTCCTCAAAACCTGCGATTATCCTAAGAGTTGTTGTCTTACCGCATCCTGATGGTCCAAGAAGAGTAAGAAATTCATTTTTATGAATAGTAAGATCGATACCTTTAAGCACCTGCTGATCTTCATAATTTTTTGAAAGACTTTTAAGTTCAATTAACGCCTCACTCATGGCTATCCTCCCGAAAAAAAGATATGCTTAACACACTCTAATTACTGATTATTTCATTGTTTTACAAAGCGGTCAATATCTTTTTTATATACCTCTTTTAAATCCTCTGCATATGTTTGATACAAAACCAACACATGGTGTTTTTATAATGTCTCACAATAAAGAAGCCGCAGGGGAGCATTTCGCATCACCCTACGGCTTCCTATGTCAATTTAAAGGCTTATCTTATTTTTTAACTTTCTTTTATTTTATTTTCCAATTTCCTAAAGAATAATCATAAACACTATCCTTAGCTGCTGGAATCTGAAGGTCTTTAGTCTGTGTTCCTGCACCATCTGTGAATATTATCATGTTATATCCTGCATTAATATCCACATCAACATAGTAAAGTTTAAGTGCAGCATCATAAGTCATATTTTCCCCTGGCCATGAACAAACTGCATTATTTGTATTCTTTGTCCAGTTATAGGCATATACATTATCCCAGTTAGACGAATTCTTAAAATATATTCTCTTTATCTTTTCAGGATTTGGCTGATCCCCATTATATGGACTCCATGTTCCATTGTTATAGATTTCTCCATCTTTTCCAATAACAAGATCGTCTGTCTTTGTAGAACCGTTATTAAAAATGATATGATCAAAATCAATATCTCCTGAAAGTGTTATCTGATAAACATCATTCTCAACTTTTGTCATGGCAACCCCCGGCCAATTGGCATTATTAGGGATTGGATTCTTTTTAGAATCCCATGCATAAGCATTAACATTAGACCAACCATTACTGTTTTTATAATACAAAGTTATCTCTCTTATATAAGGATCATTATATACAGTTACGTCAACATACTTAGTAAGTCCATTTACTGTACGAGCTTCGATTCTGGCATTTCCTTCTTTCTTACCATAGATCACGCCGTTACTTACTGTTGCAACTTCTTCATTTGAAGACTTCCATGTAACATTCTGAGAAGCATCTAGTGGTAAAACAGTAGCATTTACTGTTGCTGTTTTGTTAATATTTACAGATAAATATTCCTTATCCAAAGTAATACTCTCTGGATCACTAACCTGTAAATTGGTTCCAAGGATAAGCTGTGAAGCTCCACCATCGTTAAGATAATCACCGTTAGGGATAACTCTTCCAGGAGCTTTTGTCTTATCAGTATCAAGGACATATACCTTCATATTTCCCTTGCCGCTTACATTAGCATTAAGAGTTCTATTAGCAACATTCTGTACATCGCCAGTTACTGCATCCACATATCTTCCATTAGGAATACCTGTAAATGTTGCATTTCCTGATATAGCAACTAATGCAAATGAATCTGTCTTTTCATCTGTATATCTTCTCTTAAATGCTATATTTCCATTACATCCATCTGTTGAATACTGACCTTTGCGAAGAGCAGGTACTGCCTGACGGATTCTGTTAAGACGGATCATCTGCTGTGAAAGCGGTTTTGAAAGAGTATCCTTAACTTTACCTGATACATTTCCAAATTCAGTAAAAAGTGTTGATGAAGGTGTATCTACATTTCCTTCTAAATAATCTCCATAATATGCACGACCAGTCTCATTAAGTGGCATATTGGGTCCCACATCGATAGGACATCCGGCCTGAAATTCAACTTCTGAACCATAGAAAACACAAGGAATTCCTCTGAATGTAAACATCAGATCAAGATTTTCTGCCCAGGCATCCTGGCCGCCTGTATATCTTGTTTTCTGGCAGTTATCCGGAGCGTAGTCATGAGAATCTACATATACTACATTCCAGGTAGAATCGTTAAAATACTGATCCTCTCTTGTTGCAGTGCTAAAAGCATCATTTGCATTCATAAAGCTCCAATGCATCTGGAAGTCGATAACTCCAAGATCAGAGCTTTGTGAATAGTCTGGAGTATGGTAGTCATTTCCCTCAAGAAAAGCATTTTTTGAAGTAGGCTGAGATCCTTTATCAAGATGATCCTGATAATGCTGTTCTACAAGGCCTTCATTCACTGAAAGATCCGTGTCACTCCACTTTGCCTTATAGGCCTCATCAGTATCCCATGTATAAAATGCAGTTGATATAGGAGGTGCATCTCTATACCAGACATCATGTCCCTTGGTGCATACTTCACCAAACATATAGAAATCATCATTACCAATACTATCTGCTTCCTCTTTTAATTCAGGAAGGATTGCAGCATTAAGAGTAAGTCTGGACATATGCTTTACAGTATCTACTCTGAAAGCATCTACTCCCATATCAATATAATTCTTATAAGCATCTGTAATGTAGTTATAAACCACCGGATTTTCAGTCTCCAGGTCAAAACAGTCATCTGCTATAGTTTTTCTCTGAGCTTCATAATTATCCCAGTCTCCACCTCCGCAGAATTCATGATGATGATAAATATTAAGTGGATCTCCTGTACCATTCATCACCACCTGATTTCTCTCACCATAGATTTCGCTTGATAACTGTTTTTCTAATGCTTCACCACCCAAAGCCTTAAGGCCGTCTTCACCAAAATTACAGGTATGATTAAATACCACGTCCTGAATAACCTTTATTCCCTTATCATGACAGGCATCAATAAGAGTCTGGTAATTAACTCCATTGGATTCATATCTATAATCCACTGCATTGAAATCAGAAGCATGATAACCATGGTAGTCATATCCTGAATCATTTTGAACTACAGGTGTGATCCAGATTGCTGTAAAACCAAGAGCCTTAATATAATCAAGCTGTTCTATAAGTCCTTTAAAATCACCTCTCCAGGAAGGATCATCCTCTGGATTGTGGGCCTTATCATCTTCTGAAGTACGACAGTTATTTGACTTATCTCCATCATAAAATCTTGTTGTGATCACAAAATAAATAGATTCATCTCTAAAATCTGATCTGGAATCTGCATAAATAACTCCTCTTGCATCTGAGGAAAGAATATCTGATGATGCTTCAACCTGCTTAAGGGGATCATCAGTTAAAGGAAATCCTGTAAAACAGCTTGTTCCCGCAACTGTAGCTGCAAGGATCATTGCTGATACACGCTTTGCAAAAGCTTTTTTATTAAACATTATTTATTACCCCTATATAACTGTGTTTGTTTTTTATGGAAATTGAATCATTCTTTAGTATTTATTTTTATCTCAAATTATCTCTGAAAAAATATAGAAAAATGGAGGAGAGGTTTATCTCTCCTCCATAAATAGATTTTTTTATTATTTTACTGACCAGCTATTTGAATTATAAATATAGTAATTCTTTGAATCTGTTGGAATTGCAAGATCTGCTGTCTGTGTACCATTTCCATCTGTAAAGATGATCATGTTATAACCTTCTTTTACCTTTACATCTACATAATATGTACCATCAGCGTCCTTCTTCATATCAGTACCAGGCCAAGCCTTTACTGCATTATTTGTTCCCTTCTTCCAGATATAAGCCTTTACTGATCCCCAGTTAGAAGTATTCTTAAAATATACTCTCTTTGTCTCAATCACTGGGTTATCACCCTTAACAGACCACTTACCTGTATTATATGTATAAAGGTTTTCTTTTGTTGGGATTGAAAGATCCTTTGTCTGATCAGAACCATTATTAAAGATAATCATGTTATAGCCCTTATTAACATCTACATCAATATAATATTTTCCGTCAGAATCTTTCTGCATGTCAGTACCAGGCCAAGCCTTTACTGCATTGTTTGTTCCCTTCTTCCAGATATAAGCCTTTACTGTGCTCCAGTTAGAAGTATTGTCGAAGTAAACTCTCTTATAAATAAAATCTGGCTTAATTACAGTAACTTCACATGTAGCTGTATATCCACCATCATTTGTTTTTACAGTAATATAAGCTGTACCTTCTTTTTTACCTGTAACTGTTCCATTTGAAACTGTAGCTACAGACTCATCTGATGAAGTCCATGTTACGCTCTTATCAGTAGCATTTGAAGGAAGTACTGTCTCTGTAAGTTTAGCTGTATCACCCTTATTAACTGTTAATTCATTCTTATCAAGTGAAACTGATTCTACAGGAATATACTCATATTCGTAAAATACAGCAATACCTGTTGATCCAACATAACCTGTGATTCTGTCATATGTTACTGTAAATGTGTTTCCTGAAATTTCATCTATATATGTACCAGGCTTAGCATAATGGCCTGCATTAACAACATCTACATTTCTGTTAGAACCACTACCAAGAACGATAACTGCACCACCATTTTTACGTGTTACAACTGCAATATTATTATCATTCTCATACCAATCAGCCTTTCCATCCATTGCATTATGGAAATGATTGATTGCTGCTACTTCCTTAGAAGTAAAATGTGTGCTGCCTTTCTCGCACATTTTAATCTGATTTTTAACATTTGCTGAAGGTCTTGAGAAGTAAAGTGCTGCTATATCATTTCTACTAGCAACAACTGCATAAGCTCTATCGATTGTATTCTGGCTCATGTCAATTGAATGACCTTCTTTATCATCTCTATTATTTGACCATGTATCATGTGATTCAGCCCAGTAAACAAGTTTATCATTAGCAATGCTTCCTTTTTTTTCTGTGCTCCAGTTACCATATCCAGATGGAGCATTTCCTGAATCAAATGATCTTCTTACCCACTTACCATAATTTGAATCTGTAACAGACATATAATTTGTATATTCTTTCATGAGTCCTTCATTGCCTGTTTCTCTATCATCAGGTCCTACAAGGATTTCACCATAGTTATACATTCCATTATTTGTAACTGCAGGCCAGAAATTGCAATTTTCTGAAGGAAGAGCAATGTGCTTTGCTGCATCAAATCTGATACCATCTACGCCACAGCTCTTAAGGTCGTCAACATAAGCTCTAACAAATCTCTGAATATCACCATGTTCTGAATTAAGATCTGGAAGACCGATATCACAATGTGTTACCTGATATCTGTTGCACCAGTCTACATTTTTCTTATTTGAATCCCACTCTGTATTATGATAATATTCATATTTTTTAAGATATTCAGGTACGCCTCTCTTACCACCAGCAAGATGGTTTGCAACTACGTCAACCATTATCTTAATACCATATTTATCAGCTTCATTACAAAGATCAATAAGATCCTGTCTTGAACCGATATTATTACCTAATACAAATTCAGTTGGCTGATATAACCAATACCATTCATCACCATTATCACCATAAGCATGTGGCTGAAGTGGTGAAGTCTGTACAGTTGTAAAACCAGCTGCTGCAATATTTGGAAGTTCGTTTTTGATATCATTTAGAGTCCAGTTGAAGGCATGTAATATAGTACCATCCTGGATATCAGATTTTAAGCCATAATTTGCGGCTGCATTTACCTCTGAGATCAGAGATGTTGTGTTTGCGACATTGCCTGTCCAAGGATTAAAACCAAGAACAGAAAGCACCATCAGGAGAGAAAGAAGGACTCCTGTCATGCCTCTTTTAAATTTTTTACCCATTTTTTAAAATCCTCACTTATAAAGATATTCGATGTCTCCATATTTCCCGAGCAGAGACAATAGATAAATATGACCATTCCCGTAACCATATTTCATCAGATAAATACTTTTACTTACTTCGACCCTCCTTCTTATTGATCTTTTAAAGGATCATACAGTGCTTCCCGTACACTGTATAACCTTTTTAGATAAATTGACTATGCGCATGACTGATTTGAAACATATTCAAACATTTTTTGGCGTTTAAGCGTTTTATTTATCTTTTTTTATTGTATAATTTTTCCAAAAAAATGCAAGAAAAAAACGAAAACGTTTTCACTTTTCTCTAAATTAAACAAGTTATTTTTATTTTTTTTGTACGTATATCACAAAAAAGCCTCTTCCGGTTACGTTTGCGGTAACGTTTACAAAAATTTAACCCCTTAACCAGTTTCTTGTTTTAGGATTTTAGTTCATAAATACTATTAAAAATCTTCTAGAAATCAAAAAGAGAAAGAACAATTTTTTGTTCTTTCTCTTCAAATCAAAATAAATATTTAACCACGTGATTTATATCACATTGTTTATTATCTGAATGCTGACATAAGAAGTATAAATGACGAATTCCAATAAATTGCTACTTCATTTGTGGAATAAGTCTGCTCATTATCTGCATAACACATAGCCGCCGGTTGTCCAAAAAGAACAGCTTTAGCATATGAATCTTCAAGTCCGCTGTCCGGTCCTCCCACCAGCATTCCACTTACAGCTTCCTTTGCAACCTGAGAAGGTCTGTGATGAGGATGTTTAGGTGAAAGAGTTCCATATCCTGTAACGAAACAATAACCCAGATTATTTGCTCCTAAGAGATAATCCATCTGTCTCTTTGCTAATTCCTTATATTCACTTTCTCCTGTCAGATCATAAACCATATAATAAAGTATACCATTACATGCTACAACCATATTAGATCCCCAAGGATAATCTGTCTGCAATGCATTATAATATGCATCAGAATTACTTCTCTCCCTAAGATCATTTGCTCTCTTTATCATAGACTGCTTTAATTCTTCTTTAAGGTCATCTAAACCTGATACATCAGATCTGACAAGATCATACATTGCATATGTTCCTATATCAGCCCAGCCAAGTCCATTTTTCACCTGGAAATTATAATAATCTTTTACCTTAGGTCCTATTTCATCATATCCTGCAATATAAAGTTCTACTGCAGCAAAGAATATCTCATCCTGAGTAACTGCATCCTTATATTCACCGGTTACAATATCAGAAGGATTAAGGAATCCCTTTGTATCTCCTGTTGTTTCAAGATATTTCCATGCTGAGATTGCAGCTTCTTTTGCCTTGACAGAAAAATCTGCATCATAATCTTTATATATAACTGAAGCTTTTGCCATTACTGCTGCAAAATCTCCTGTTGCTGCTGCAGAGATCGGTGAAATGATAAGATCATCCGTCTCTTCTTCTGGTATTACAGTCTCAGGGAAAACCGCACAGGTAACTTTATGATATACGCCGCCAGTTCTCTTATCCTGCATCTTTAGCATCCAATCCAGCTCATATCTTGCTTCATCAAGAA
>DFFQ01000042.1 GCA_002371025.1 Lachnospiraceae bacterium UBA3772
CAGAGAGAAACAACGATAGTATGGGATAAAAATACGGGAGAGCCAATATATAATGCCATTGTATGGCAGTGCCGTAGAACTTCAAAATATGCAGATCAACTTAAGGCAGAAGGACTTGATGAGTTCTTTAGAAATAAGACAGGTCTCGTTATAGATGCATATTTTTCAGCAACAAAATTAAAATGGATATTAGATAATGTTGAGGGTGCCAGAGAAAAGGCAGAAAAAGGAGATCTTCTTTTTGGTACAGTAGATACATGGCTTGTATGGAAACTTACACGAGGCAAGGCTCATGTTACAGATTATTCAAATGCATCAAGAACTATGATGTATAACATAAATAATCTTTGCTGGGATGAAGAGATACTTGATATGTTTAAGATTCCAAAATGTATGCTTCCGGAAGTACTTCCTTCAAGTTACATTTATGGAATGGCAGACAGACATCTTTTTGGTGGAGAGATCCCAATCGCAGGTATTGCCGGGGACCAGCAGGCTGCTTTATTTGGCCAGACCTGTTTTTCTGCTGGTGATGCAAAGAATACCTATGGAACAGGTTGTTTCCTTCTTATGAATACAGGGCATACACCAGTATTTTCAAAGAATGGTCTTGTAACAACTATTGCCTGGGGAATAGATGGAAAGATATATTATGCTCTTGAAGGTTCAATCTTTATCGCAGGTGCTTCGATACAGTGGCTCAGAGATGAGATGAGACTTATCGACTCTGCAGAAGATTCAGAATATATGGCTAAGAAAGTTAAGGATACAAATGGATGCTATGTTGTACCGGCTTTTACCGGACTTGGAGCTCCATATTGGAATCAGTATGCAAGGGGTACTATAGTTGGTATTACACGTGGTGTTAATAAATATCATATTATACGTGCAACCCTTGAATCTATTGCATATTCTGCAAATGATGTTCTTCATGCTATGGAGGCTGACTCAGGTATAGTCCTTAGCCGCCTTAAGGTAGATGGTGGTGCATCTGCCAACAATTTCCTTATGCAGACTCAGGCAGATATTATAAATGCTACAGTAGTTCGTCCTGAATGTGTAGAGACAACAGCTCTTGGTGCTGCATATCTTGCAGGTCTTGCAACAGGTTATTGGGAAAACAGGCAGGAGATCATGGTCAATGCTGGAATAGATAGAATCTTTAATCCTCAGTTATCTGAAGAAGAAAGAGAAAAGAAGATCAGAGGCTGGAAGAAAGCGGTCGGAAAAGCTTTTGACTGGTCCGAAGAATAGGAAAGTATAAAAAAAGCAAGCGCCCCCTCGGTACTGAGGGGGCGCTATTTTTATTGTGTGCGCTTGAATCTGTGGAGTATTATGATAGATTACTCACTGAGATGGTCTAATAATCGTCTGCTTGCCTTTCCATCGCAGCAAGATAGATATTTATCTTTTATTGAAGCTGCATTATGTTTTGATACTTCAGCTGCTTCATTTAATCTGCTGATAAATTCATTAGTGTTTCTTGCGATAAGACTGCCGAATTCATTTTCATAATCAATAAGGGCTTCAGCTTTAGCAGGATAGGTAGCAATATCCGGAGTATAAAGGATAAGCTTCTTACCTGTTGAAAGAACACTGAAGGCTTTAGTAACATAATCAGATACAACGATATCGGCAGCAGAAAGAAGTCTTATTTCAGAAATGTTTTTGATACGATAGTCATTTTCTGAAAGTTCCTTAGGGTCTAAGTTTTCTCTGTTAGAGAGCACTCTTAACTTAGGGCTTACAGCAAAGCCTTGAAGATACTCGGGTATCAGACTGGCATCGCTGGTCTTTACAATGCAAATGTGACTGCTGGCATATTCTTCATATATCTCAGTAAGAAGATGAGAGAGCATAGATCCAAGTCCCGGTCTGTTTTTACAGAGGAAAAGGATCTTCTTCTTATCCTTTGATTCAGGTATCAGAGCTTCTACATGCTCTTTTGAATGCTTTACAAAGGCCTTATCAAAGAACATATCCGTATAAATGTTACCTATCATATTTATCTTACCGTTATTCTTAAGCTGATAGTTGTAGGTTACCGGATTTATATTGTTCTTATCTTCAAAGGAAGTGATTATCTCATCATATTCTGAGTGGATAGGGAAATTGATGCAGTCATATCTGTTATAGGATATGAGTCTTTCCTTTTTATTGTTCCAACTCTTAAAAGCGGATATTACTTCAGGAAGTATCTGGATAACTTTTGTATCTTCTCTTAAATCTATCATTCTAAGAATATAAGGTTCTCCTGCTGAAAGTACAACTTCTGCAGTTGCGAGTTTTGATATATATTCTTTCAGGTTAAGATCGTTTTTTGAAAAGTCATCTATTATCTCTAAATTCTTATATTTTGGAGCAAGTTTTACAATGTTATGAAATACAGTTGCATCTGAATACTCATCTAATATAAGCAACACGCGGCCTTTTACAATAGGCTTTAACTTTTCTTTATCATAAGTTTTCTTTACTTCATTTCTTACATTTGTAAGGAATGACATAAGATTTGTATAGTCATAATAAGGCTTTGAAGAATCAGGAATGCTGGTGAAATCTCCTGAAAGAGGAGTGGCACGCTTGTATTTTTCAATACTTTCTTCAAAGAATTCTTTGATGATCCTTTCAGTGGCATGTCCGTCACAGCTGGCCATATATTTTTCCCTGAAAGCTTTTACTTTTGCCTTATCAAATCTTTCATCAATATGAGTTATATAATCCAGCATTTCTTTGTTGGTATAACATATCGGGCCAGGAGTAAGCTCGTTATAGTCGTAATAAAAACCTCTCCAGTCAAAATAATTAGCCAGATCATAAGCATAAAAGATCATTGGTTTTTCGAATAAAGAATATTCAAAAATAAGAGATGAATAATCTGAAATGCAAATGTCAGTAACAGTAATCAGTTCATCTATAGACATAAGTCCTGTCAGATCCATGGCGAAATCTCTTAGATCATAAGGGATTTCAGGTGGTTTCTTAACAAAAGGATGATGATTAAAAAGAAGCACATAATCCTTTCCTAGATGTTCCTTAAAACTTCTGATATTAAGCATATCAGGAGAGGTGGCAGTATTTACATGACCTCTGAAAGTTGGAGCATAAAGGATTATCTTTTTACCCTTGGCATTAGGAAATATCTCATACAGTCTGTTTTTTGAAGCCAGGGCAAAATTCTTATCATAGAAAATATCAGTTCGGCTGATACCCAGTGCTTTTACTGAGTCTGCTTCCTTCTCTTTTCCCATAGCTTCGATATAAGCCCAGCGAACTTCAGGACTGCTGACAGTTACTATGTCATACTTTGGATGAAGTGGAAAACGACGCATTTCATCTCGGTCCATACCGAATTTTTTTTCAGCGATAGAGAAACCAAACTTCTTAAATGCACCTGCACCATGCCAGAGATTGATGATATGCTGACCCTTACGTTTTTTTAATGCGCCAGTGAAATTGTAGCTGTCATTATATATAAGATATTTGGCAGTGGCTGCATCTTTTAAGAAAGCCTGTTGTCTTCTGTATAATTCATTTTGAGATACCCTGCCCTTAAGAAGAAAATGAACATGCACGTCCAGGTTATATTTTGAAATAAGTGTATTATATAAAAGTCTGTCTGAATTGCTTAATTCTTCTGCACTTATTTCCAGAAATATCACTTTATCTTCCTGGAGTGGCTTAAGGCAGGCTTTCTTATACTGGATTGGTACTAAAATCTTAAAGAAACAGAATTTTTTGATATCTCTTTTAAATATAAAAAATTTCTTTAAAAATGTTATATGGAATGCTGCCTTCGTCTGGGTGGAAGGCATATATTTTTTTAAACTCATTAGATCAAAGTCCTTAATATATCAATAGTTCGGTTTACGCCTAATTTTATATCATAAGCAGTTTTAAAGCCTAGTTCATTTCTTATTTTGGAACTGTCCAGAGTAGCCTTTGTGGCTGTCGAATAACCGGCTTTTTCAATAGCATCTGGAAGTTCAAATATAACTGAGGTCCCGGCATTATCTGCAATGATCTTGGCAAGATCCTTTAAGGCAATGTCAGAATCAGGATCAGATACATTATATGCTTCGCCACATTTTCCTTTAGCAAGGATAGTAAGGATTCCGGCTACTGAATCGGCAACATAAGAATATGAATAAACCTGAGTTCCTTCAGACTTAAGTACGATATCTTCTTTCATGACACCTTTTTTAATGAACTGTGAGATAGCTTTGGTGTCACTTTGAAGCATTGATGGACCATAGATCCTGGAAAGTCTTGGAATAACAATGTCGAGCCCGTATTGGCTTATGTAAGACTGACATAAAGATTCGCCGCAGCGTTTGCTTTCCGGATAGCCGGCTCTTGCAGTGTTAGAATCGATATATCCAAGATAGTCTTCCTTGAACTGATCCGTATCTCCTTTATTTTCACCATAGATCTCAACAGAAGAAAGAAATACAAAACGTTTTGTCTTATGGTCTTTAGCATATTTAAGAAGATTATTTGTTCCTATTATATTTGTTGTTATGGTTCCCACGGGATCAGTAGAATACTGACGGGGATGGGTGTTACTTGCGCCATGTATTATATAATCTACATATTCATTAAGATTTATAGAATCATTTATATCGCCATTAACAAAGGTAAACAAAGGATCATTCCAATACATTGAGAATCGGTCTTTTGCTTTTTCTTCATTTCTTCCTAAAGCATAGATCTTTAGATTTAAACCTTCTTTATTTTTATGCATTAATACATCTATAAGAAAGCTTCCCACCATGCCGGAAGATCCGCTCAGCATAAGAGAAGAATCCTTAAAAATGTTCCAGTCTATTGGAAGTGCAGCTACGAGGGCTACATCTTCTAAATAATCTTTATTATCAATTAAATTCATAATGAGTTAATCCTTATTGTAATATATCTTTAACCTGTCCAGAGACCATGTAGTGATTTGAGTCTTATCTGATACAGAGATGAAAAAGGTTATCTGATACAGAGATCAAAAATTATTTTATCCAGGAATCAAGACCGGATGAAAGATAAGCTTTAAATGTTTCTAAGTCATCTTTTGTTGTAAGTTTGATATTTTTATCAGAACCTGCAGCAAAATAGAGTCTTTCACCAAGTTCCACCATCATTGTATTTGTATAGGAGGAACCGTATATTCCAATCTCTTCTTCAAAAGCCTTATGATATGACTTATCAAGAAGTCCAAATTTATAAGCCTGAGGAGTTGATACACGGCGAAGGGTTTCTCTTGGAATATATTCTGTTGTAGAAGAAGGATCATCCGGATCGATCTTAAAGATCTGTTCATTATAAGGAAGAGAAGTAACTGCATTTCCTTTTTCATTACAGATTTTGATAACATCAGAAAGTACAAATGAATCTATCATAGGACGGATGCCGTCGTGGATGATGATCACGTCATCATCATTTGCGATTCCTTCTAAATTATAAACTCCATTTCTGATGGATTCCTGAGCTGAATTACCGCCTTTAACCACCCATTTGAGTTTATCAATATTAAACTGTTTTGCATAAGCTTTGGCGATTTCTTCCCATCCTTCGATGCATACAAGTTCTATAGCGTCAATCATAGGATGGCGCTGAAAACCTTCAAGTGTATATATAAGTACAGGCTTGTCGTTAACATTTAAGAACTGCTTAGGAATGTCCTGAGCCATTCTTGAACCAACACCGCCTGCAATAACAACGGCAATATTCATATTATTTTCCTCGCTTTATAATTTATTGCATAGTTAATAAAATTATAAATTCTTCTTATTATTTATACAAGTGAAGAATTGATGGTCATAATGTTACAAGGCAAAAAGAAATATTTACTTTAATTTTTTAAGCTTATAACAGGGGGATACCACGTCAATCTATAAAAAATTCTTTAAAATCTTTAAATTGACTTAAAAAAATAACTTTAAAGAGTGGATGGGCAAAATAAAATTAAAGAAAAATGAAAAAAACTGTATTTTTTTATTTACAAACGATTATACACAAGGTATAATCAAGTCGTTCCGTTAAATGAAATAAATTTTTCGTAAAAAGGAGATTAAAGTTATGTCATACGTTGATGAGGTATTTGAGCAGGTTAAAGCTAAAAATCCAGATCAGCCTGAATTCTTACAGGCAGTTACAGAAGTTCTCAACTCACTTAGACCAGTAGTTGAGCAGCATGAAGAGCAGTATAGAAAACTCGCTATCTTAGAGAGAATCACAGAGCCTGATCGTCAGATCATGTTCAGAGTTCCTTGGGTAGATGACAATGGACAGACACAGGTTAACCGTGGTTTCCGTGTACAGTTCAACAATGCAATCGGACCTTACAAGGGAGGTTTAAGATTACATCCATCAGTTAATCTTTCAATCATCAAGTTCCTTGGCTTTGAGCAGGTTTTCAAGAACTCACTTACAACACTTCCTATTGGCGGTGGTAAGGGCGGTTCTGACTTTGATCCAAAGGGTAAGTCAGACAATGAAATCATGAGATTCTGCCAGAGCTTTATGACAGAGCTTTACAAATATATTGGAGCTGACCAGGACGTTCCTGCCGGTGATATCGGAACAGGTGCTCGTGAAATTGGTTTCATGTATGGTCAGTATAAGAGAATCAAGAACCTTTATGAAGGTGTTCTTACAGGTAAGGGACTTACATACGGTGGTTCACTTGCTCGTACAGA
>DFFQ01000005.1 GCA_002371025.1 Lachnospiraceae bacterium UBA3772
CTAAGCGTGAAGCCAACCTCAAGATAAGATATCCCATTCGTTTACGAAGTAAGACCCCTTGAAGACTACGAGGTTGATAGGCACTGAGTGTAAGGGCCGTAAGGCTTTCAGCTGAGGTGTACTAATAGGTCGAGGGCTTATCCTAATAGAGATTAAGCGTAATGCTTCTTTAAGAAAGTTTGATAAAGGATGAAATACTCATCTGTATGAGGTTTTCAAAGTATAGATTTGAAAAAAGGAATCCAGTTGGATTCCTTTTTTTATTTATAGATGATAAACGGACGCAAAAATATAAAGGATGCTTGAAGTAATCCCTCCAGCGGGCTAAAACATGCCCTTTGGAGGGATTCTTCGCGCATCCTTTATTATATTTTGCCTAGGTATTGTCAACTATATTATAAGTTCTTTATAATCAAAAAAAGAGTAAATTATGCATCGGAATTTCTGGTTTTCTTGATATTTACGCCTGCAGCTCTTCCCATTTTTCGTAAAGCTCGTTTAATTTGACATCCAGTTCATCCTTTTCTTTTTGCAGTTCCATTAATAGAGCTACATTAGTTGAATTCTCTGGTTTATTCATTTCTTCATCGATTTCTGAAATACGATTTTCTGTTTCTTCGATATTTTTTTCTAATTTCTTAAGAGCATTTTCTTTCTTACGCTGTTCGGCATAAGAAGCTTTTGACTTAAGATATTCTTCTTTTGAACTGGTATTTTCTTTAGCATATTCAGAAGTAGAAACAATAGAAAAGCCTTCTCTTGTGGTAGAGGCGTTATTGTCGGCATTTTCGTTATCTTTATTCTGAAGATCGTAAAGTTTATCACGGTTTGCCTCATAGAAATCATAATTACCTTTAAAGTTGGTAAGAACTTTATTCCTAAGTTCTATGATCCTTGTGGCAGTTTTATTGATAAAGAAACGATCGTGGCTTACATAGAACACAGTTCCGGTATAATTCTTAATTGCATCTTCAAGAATTTCCTTAGACTGGATATCCAGATGGTTTGTAGGTTCGTCCAAAATAAGGAAGTTAGCAGGAGAGAGCATAAGCTTGGCAAGAGAGATACGTCCTCTTTCACCACCTGATAATTCTGAGATTGGCTTAAATACATCATCTCCAGTAAATAAGAAAGCAGCAAGAATATTTCTTATCCTTGTATTATTCATATCCGGAAATGAATCTGATATTTCTTCAAAGATTGTTTTTGTCATCGAAAGATTGTGATGTTCCTGATCAAAATATCCAACCTTAACTCTTGAACCTAACTGAATGTCTCCGGTATCCTTAGGAAGCATGCGGTTTATCATTTTAAGGATGGTAGTTTTACCTGTACCATTTCCGCCTATAAGGGCAACATGTTCTCCACGCTTTATATCGATGGAAAGATCCTTAAATAATGTATTAGTTCCAAAGGACTTTGAGAGTCCGGTTACTTTAAGCACGTCTTCTCCCGATTCGGTGATAGGAGTAAGTTTAAGTCGCATTTCTGCATTGACTTCAGTTGGCTTATCAATCCTTTCAATCTTATCAAGCATTTTTTCGCGGCTTTCGGCACGGCGGATGGATTTCTCGCGGTTAAACTGTTTTAGCTTTGAGATAACAGCTTCTTCATGTTTTATCTCAGCCTGCTGATTCAGATAGGCTTTCATTTTGTCAGCTCTGATCTTGGCGCGCTGTTCACTGTAAAATGAATAATTGCCGTTATATACTGTTGATTCACCCTGATCAATCTCTACTATCTTTGTGCTGACTTTGTCAATGAAGTATCTGTCATGGCTGACAACTATAACAGCTCCGCTATAGGATGAAAGGAAACCTTCCAACCATGATATGGAAGACATATCCAGATGGTTTGTTGGCTCGTCGAGGATTATTATCTCAGGTCTTGTAAGAAGAAGACGACCCAGGGCAATACGCATTTTCTGACCTCCAGAAAGAGTATTTATATGGCGGTCGTAATCTGACTTAGAGAAGCCTAGTCCTTTAAGGACACCGGTTATCTCACTTTCGTAGGCATATCCATTTTCGTGGTCAAACTTAGTCTGAAGACGGTTATAAGTTTCCATTACAGATTCAAGCTCTTTACCTGAGACATGTTTCATTTTCTCACAGAGCTCATTTATCTTTTCGCCCATTTCGATGATATACTTCTTTGCTTCAAGCATTTCATTATAAACTGTATTATCAAAGGAAATGTCCTGATGCTGGGAAAGGTAGCCGATATGAGTATCTTTAGCTATTACTACATTTCCTGAGTCCGGAGTATATTCTCCGAGAATACAGCGAAGAAGTGTAGTTTTGCCGGCACCATTGATACCAACGATAGCAATCTTTTCTTTTTCTTCTATATGAAAATTTATGTTTTTAAGAATAGTCTTGTCACCAAAGGATTTGGAGACATTCTGACATGCAAGTATCATAGTAATTCTCCTGTTAAAAAATCCTAATAATCATAACAGATACAAGGCTTAGGTGCAAGGCGACCAGAAGAACAAATAATTAATATAAAACTTTGAATGATTACTTACATAATATTTTTTATGGGGTATTATAGGAGAGTATCAAAACACACCTTACTTAGGCAAGGGGATGTGGGAGAAATCTCAGCTTTACGTTGTAATACTATAAATTCTAAGGAGATAATTATGGCTTTTAATAAAGATTTTATGTGGGGAGCTGCGACAGCTGCATATCAGATTGAAGGAGCAGCAGATAAGGACGGGAGAAAACCAAGTATATGGGATATCACATCCAGAAGAAATGGCAGAGTGGCTCATAATGAAAATGGTGATGTAGCAGCAGACCATTACAACAGATATAAAGAAGATGTGAAGCTTTTTAAAGAATTGGGAATTAAATATTATCGCTTTTCAATCAGCTGGAGCAGGATCATTCCTGATGGAGTAGGAAAGATAAATCCAAAGGGAATAGAGTTTTATAATAATCTTATAAATGAGCTTATCTCTTCGGGAATAGAGCCAGTCGTAACTCTTTTTCACTGGGATCTTCCTTATGAATTATATCTTAAGGGAGGATTTATGAATGATGATTATCCAAGGTGGTTTGAAGAATATACAAAGGTTTGTATAGAGAAATTTTCAGACAGGGTAAGGTATTGGATAACATATAATGAACCTCAGTGTATGTTTGGACTGGGATATTATAGCGGGATACATGCTCCATTTTTAAAGTGCGATCTAAAAACTGTTCTTCGTGGAATCCACAATATGCTCCTTTCTAATGGCAGAGCTATAGATATTATAAGAAATGAAGCTGTGTTAGATCCAAAAGTAGGAATGGCACCAACGGGACCTTGCTATATTCCTGAAGATGATTCAAAGGAAGAGATAGAAAAAGCAAGACTTGCTACATTTGCAATGGATAAGGCGGGACTGTTCGGAGCTTCACTTTATATGGATCCGGTCATCCTTGGAAAATATCCGGAGGACGCATTTAAGTTTTTTGGAGAGGATATGCCTTTTATAAAAGAAGGTGATATGGAGATAATCCATAAGAAGCTGGATTTTTATGCAATGAATATTTATTTTTGTATGGCAGATCCAGTGGACTCTGCAAATGAGATGAAACCATATGAAAAGAATTTGTATGCCACAAATGAATATACTGGATCCCCAAGAACTCAGATGCGCTGGTGCATTGATCCGAAGGTGCTTTACTGGGCTCCAAAATTCATGTATGAAAGATACAAACTTCCTATCATTATGTCTGAAAATGGATATTCCGGAACAGATGTAATTTCTCTGGATGGTAAAGTGCATGATCCTCAGAGGATAGATTATATTACCAGATATTTAAGAGAACTTTCCAATGCGGCTGATGAAGTGCCAGTGATAGGTTATTTCTATTGGTCTGCAATGGATAATTTTGAATGGGCTGAAGGGTATACACCAAGATTTGGCCTCATTTATGTGGATTATAGAGATCAAAGAAGAATATTAAAGGATTCAGCATTCTTCTATAGAAAGGTGATAGAAGAAAATGGAAAAAATCTATAGAAATATAGAGTTGTAGAAATGAAAATCTATAGAAAATGAGGGCCTGACGTACTTGAAACAAGCCACTACTTATGGTAATCTAACGTGTAGTGTAAAAATTGATTTAGAATATTAAGAAAAGAGATTTTCATATGACACCTAGAGATTTAAATGAAATTAAAGCAGCAATCAAATATATGGATTATAAGCCAACAATCCTTTCAAAGTTCTTTAATGTAAAGAGTCTTCTTTTTAAGGAGATAGCTGATGATCCTGAGTATTATAAGGCAGAATCAATCTTTCCTAATCCACTTAATGATAATAAGATCGTAAAATGTATCAACATTTTAAATGCTAAATACACAAAGGATCTTGTTAAGTCAGATCTTACATCAAGTGACAGTTTAGTTCCTTCACCAGTAGCAGAGCTTCTTAAGGGAGTTCAGCTTACTAATGATCATGGAGCAGTAGGAGTTAAATTCACTACTGAATTTAGTGGTGATGTTTATCTTAATGTCCCACGTGGAAATGAAGTTGAATTAAAAGATACTCAGGTTAAAGATGTAACATTTAACGTAATGAATGTATTTAATACATATCTTACAGAAGGATTTACTCTTGCTTTAAGAGATAAAGACAACGATATCTGGGTATCTATTGAGCCATCAGCATTAGATGGAATAAAGGGCTCAGGTGAGCTTTATGTATTTGTAAAGATTGGAAATTCATTCTATAGAGATCTGGCTATCAAATATTTTGATCCAGAAGAAATACTGAATATTTATAGAGGTTAGGTCATTGTCTAAAGATAGGATAAAGAGCCTGCTTGGAATTACTGCAATGGTGGCTGCTGCGGCATCTATCATTGCAGTTTCTTATATTACAGGACAAAAGAAAAGAGAATATAAAAGCTATGATTTTGCCATGGGCACAGCCCTTTCAGCAGATATTTATACTGAGGGATTGGACGAGGCTAAGGAAAAGACATTTAATCAAAGGTTATTTCAGGAGATAAAGAAACTTGATACAAAAGTAATCTCCTGGAGGACTTCTGATTCTGAAGTCTATAATATAAACAATAGAAAAAAGGGTTATAATAATGTGCCGGTTTCTAAGGATTTAAAGGAATTAATAGAACTTTCTTTGGATATTGGAAATACTACAGATGGGGCCTTGGATATTACTCTTCGTCCGGTACTTAATGTCTGGGGGATTGAAAATGAGACAGATTCCGAGGATTTCAGCATACCGGATAAATCTTTACTGGAAGAGGAAAGAAAAAAATGTGGCTTTGAAAAGATAAAAATAGAAAATGACAGGATGCTTATCCCTGATGATATGATCCTTGATTTTGGAGCTGTAGGAAAAGGATATGCATTAGATAAGGCAAGGCTTTTTCTAAAGCAGGAAAACAGGGTTAAGGGTGCTGTTATATCAGTAGGTGGAAGTATAATGACTTATGGTGTAAGACCTGATGGAGAAAAATTTTCCATAGGTATAAGAGATCCTGAAGGCACTGAAGGAGATGTAATGGGAGTACTTAATGTAGGAGAAGCATTCATTTCAACGTCAGGCAGTTATGAAAAATATAAGATCAAAGATGGAAAAATATATCATCATATAATTGATAGAAACACACTTTATCCATCCCAAACTGGACTTAAATCTGTTACAGTGATCGCTTCTAACGGAGCACTTTCAGATGGGTTATCCACAGCACTTTTTAACTTAGGGGTAGAAAAGTCATTTCCGGTATTAGAAAAATATAATGCAGAAGCTATATTTATAACAGAAGATAATAAAGTAATAGTTACAGATGGGATAAAAAATGATTTTACCATATGTGCTGATGGATATAAGCTTTATAGTGATAAGTAGATCTGGGTTTAATAAGATAAAATGGCAGAACAAAAAGAAAATAAAAATAACAGAATAAAAAAAGCAGATATCATTTTACTTTTAGGAATAATGATCCTTGGGATAGTAATGATAATAATGATCCAGCTGTTTAAGAAACCAGGAAAAAAAGTTGTTATAGAAATAGATGGTAAGGAAGTTGATTCATTTTTATTAAATGAAGAAAATGAAGGCCTTAAGAAAACCTACAAGTCCTATGATGGTAAGGGAGAAAATACGATCCTTATAAAAGATAAAAAGGTAAGTGTGATAAGCGCTGATTGTCCTGATAAGATATGTGTTCATCATAAGCAGATAGATAAAGCAGGAGAGTCGATAATCTGTCTTCCACATAGATTTATCGTGGAGGTAAAAGATGAGTAAGAATAAGCGTATCGCATATAGAGGAGTATTTATCGCCTTAGGACTGGTACTTTCTTATATTGAAACATTTGTACCTCTTACAGCTATTGCACCAGGAATAAAGATAGGGCTTGCAAATATCGTTACAGTATTTGCACTTTATAAAATGAAAACAAGAGATGCCATATTTATAAGCCTTGGAAGGATAATACTTTCTGCAGTTTTATTTGGCAGTTTTGTTACTGCAATATATAGTCTTGCGGGAGCTTTCTTTTCTATGACTGTAATGCTCATATTAAAGAAAATGCCTTTCTTTTCAGTACTTGGAGTAAGCATCGCAGCAGGAGTTATGCATAACATGGGACAGATAATGATAGCGGCTTTTGTTTTAAAGAATAAGAGTATCATCTATTATCTTGGAATCCTTATAATATCCGGATGTATAGCGGGAACAGTGGTCGGTATCATTTCAGCAAGGATGATAAACAGGATTGAACTTGAATAAAATATATGAAAAAAGTCTCCATTTGATATGATTTGGAGACTTTTTTTTAATATTTAAATTGTAGTATCCCCATATTTAGAGTAAAATACAAGAGGATGTTTTTTATCATTTTTTCATAGCATATATTGTGTTATGGAGGGTGATAAGAGACATATCAAGTTAACATAAAATAAAAGGGGAAGAAATCATGGCACGTTTTTCGTTTATGGGTGGCATTCATCCTAATGACGGTAAAAAACTGACTATGGATAAGGAAGTAACAGAATATTTCCCTAAGGGGGAAATGGTTTATCCTCTTAATCAGCACATAGGAGCACCAGCAAAGCCTGTAGTTAAAAAAGGCGACAGAGTAGTTGCAGGTCAGCTTATAGCTGAAGCAGGAGGATTTGTTTCTGCTAATATCCATTCAGCAGCATCAGGAACTGTTAAGGCTATAGAACAGCGTCTTACTCCAGCAGGAGGAAAATGCGAATCTATAGTGATAGAAAATGATCAAGAGTTTGAAGAAGTGGATTTTTCAAAGAAGATCAGAGATTTAGAGACTCTTTATCGAGAAGATGTAATAGATATAATCAAAGATGCCGGAATTGTCGGAATGGGTGGAGCAGGATTTCCTACTCATGTTAAGCTTTCACCTAAAAATGAAGCAGATATTGATACTATAATCGTAAATGGCGCTGAGTGTGAGCCATATCTTACATCAGATTATAGAAGAATGATAGAAGAGCCGGAGAAGATAATCGTTGGCTTAAAGATAATAATCAATCTCTTTGATCATGCTACAGGTATAATTGCTATTGAAGATAACAAGCCTGAAGCATATAAGAAATTAAAAGAACTTACAAAAGATGAAGAAGAGATAGAAGTTATAAAACTAAAGACAAAATATCCACAGGGGGCAGAAAGACAGCTTATCTATGCTTCTACAGGAAGATATGTCAATTCTAAGATGCTTCCGGCAGATGCAGGATGCATCGTCCAGAATGTTGATACAGTGATCTCCGTTTATGAAGCAATAATCGAGGGAAGACCACTTATTTCAAGAGTTGTGACAATAACCGGTGACTGTATCAAAGAACCTCAGAATTTTATCGTAAGACTTGGAACAAATATTAAGGAACTGATAGATGCTGCAGGAGGTTTTTCAAAAGATCCTGCCAAGATCATATGCGGCGGTCCTATGATGGGAAGAGCCATGTATTCTCTTGAAGCGCCGGTAACCAAAGGCACATCAGCTATACTCTGCTTAAGTCGTGATGCTGTTGCAGAATCAGAACCTTCTAACTGTATCAAATGTGGTAAATGCGTAAGCGTATGTCCGGGAAGAGTTAATCCAAGTCTTTTAGCAGATCTTGCTGAAGCGAGAGATATAGAGAATTTCCTTAAAAATGATGGAATGGAATGCTGCGAATGTGGCTGCTGCTCATTTGTATGCCCTGCCAAGAGACATTTAACACAGACTATTGCAGGAACAAGAAAAAATGTACTTGCAAAGAGAAAGAGAGGTTAAGTTAAATGGCAGAAGAAATTAAACAGGAAAAAACAGTTGTTTCGGCTTCCCCTCATATCAGAGCGAAGAATACAACAACAAGCATAATGGGGGATGTTATCATCGCCCTTATACCGGCAGGAATCGTTGGTATATATAATTCAGGCCTCAGCGCATTTTTACTTATCCTTACATGTGTAGTTTCATCAATGTTCTTTGAATATCTTTCAGAAAAGATCATGCATAGAAAACTTACAGTAAGAGATCTTAGTGCAGCCCTTACAGGACTTTTACTGGCATTAAACCTTCCAGCAGGATTTCCACTTTGGATGGCTGTGCTTGGTTCAGCCTTTGCCATAATCGTTGTAAAGCAGATGTTCGGTGGAATCGGACAGAACTTTATGAACCCGGC